>CAZBLS010000046.1:0-13869 GCA_964492705.1 uncultured Oscillospiraceae bacterium
GAAAGTATGGTGCGTAGGTGACGATATTTCTTGGCTCCGCATAGGACCCGACGGAAGACTTTGGGCTGTCAACCCCGAAAACGGCTTCTTCGGTGTTGCTCCCGGAACCAACGACCACAGCAACCACAACGCTCTTGCAAGCACAAAGAAGAATACTATCTTCACAAACGTTGCCCTTAATCCCGAAGACAACACCGTTTGGTGGGAAGGTCTTACTGACGAAAAACCCGAGCACCTTATCGATTGGAAAGGCAATGATTGGACTCCCGATAAGTTTGACAAGAAAGACAAGTCCACATATGCCGCTCATCCCAACAGCAGATTTACCGCTCCCGCTGAAAACTGCCCCTGCATTTCTTCGGAATTCAACTCCGGCGCAGGCGTTCCCATTTCGGCAATCATTTTCGGCGGAAGACGTGCTAAGACCGCTCCCCTTGTATATCAGTCCCGTTCGTGGCAGCATGGCGTGTTCGTAGGCTCCACAATGGCAAGTGAAACCACTGCCGCCGCGGCAGGTGCAGTAGGTGTTGTTCGCCGTGATCCTATGGCTATGCTTCCTTTCATCGGATACAATGCCAACGATTACTTTGCTCATTGGCTTGATATGGGCAAGAAACTCGGCGACAAAGCTCCCAAAATATTCAACGTTAACTGGTTCCGTACCGACGATGAAGGACACTTCATTTGGCCCGGCTTCGGTGACAATATGCGTGTTCTTATGTGGATCCTTTCCCGTTGCGACGGTACCGCAGATGCTGTTGAAACGCCTATCGGCTTTGTTCCCAAAGCAGAAGATATCAACATCGAAGGTCTTGATATTGATCAAAGCACCGTTGAAAACCTTCTTAACGTTGACAAAGACCTTTGGAACGAAGAAGTTGCCGGCATTGAAGAGCATTTCGCAAAACTTGGCAGAGTTCCCTCGGAACTTCAAGGCGAACTTGCTACTCTTAAAGCAAACCTTGCAAAATAAGAGGCAATTCTCCCCTATTATGTAAAAAAAAGAAGATTTCCTTTTTAGCGAAATCTTCTTTTTATTTTTTTCTTGAATTCTCATTACCTCTGACTTTTTGCGCATGTATCGGATAAAAACAAATTTATCTCCTTAAACCAATATGTGTAAATATATCTCATATAACGGTAAAAAAACGAAATAACAGGCAAAAAAACCTTTTTAATACCGTATCGGAGGGTGAATATGTTGTTGCATATTGCCTTCGGGCATTAAAGAATAGCCGAAAAAATCCCCGAATATTGCTTTCGGGGATGCTTCTGTCTTACGTTGTACAGCATATATGTTTTTATAAAAAAGGGTTTGACAAATGTCAAACCCAATAAATCTTATTCCTCAACATTTTCCTCTGAATCTTCATCGTTTAAAAACGTCTCGGTAGGCTTGTAGGCAAGTTTTGCAACGGACACTTCGTATGCGATCCTGCTGACTACATTGTCTTCGCTTATCTTCTTTTGATAATTTCTGCTTTGCAACCTACCCTCAATGGCAATGTTATTACCTACTGTAAGCTGTTTGCAATAGCGTGCCGCACGTCCCCAACAAATAATCGGTATGTAGTCACTTTTGCCGTAAGCACGGTTTACCGCAACGAGAACGTCGGCTATTTCACGAGCAAAGGGCGTAACTCTGTAAACGGGCGGTTTGCAAATATATCCGTCAAGAGAAATGCAGTTAATATCACGGTCGTCCTCGGCATCACGCAGTTCACGGACAAAAGTTTGCAATTGGAGTTTGCTCCTATGGGCAGGCTGTTCGTCGGTTTTAACCTCACTTACAATATTGTAACTGCGCAACTGTCCCTCTACGTAAACCCGTCTTCCTGCAGACAATTCCTCTGCGCCGCAAAGGCGCTCCGAAACCACTATCGGCAAAATATCGCACTGTCCCGACATACGCTTTACGCTAAGATCGGCACAGTAAAATTTTTCGCCAAACACCTCGTGGCTGAAAATCGCATCACTGCAAACCGTACCGCAAAGGGTAATTTTGTTATTTTCCAACTGAGTCATTTAAATTCCTCCTGAAGTATTTAATATCATTTAAATGTATTCATACCCTATCTCATTTATTACGCTTTTATTGTATAATACCAATGTGTATCCATTTTGGAGCATTTGTGAGAATTTGGAAAAAAATATTTATGCATATTTTCCACAATTAACCGATTGATTGCTTAATTTGTCTTTTGACGTGAAATTATGGGTTTTTATGCTGTATACCCTGCATATCAACAGTATAATTTTCGCCGTAAATCAGTTCGCTTACCGCACAAACCGTAAAACCTCTTGATTGTAAAGTTTCCAAAATTTCTGGCAGAGCATCAGGCGTATACTTGGCATTATTGTGGCAAAGGATGATATCTCCCCTCTCGGTCTTTTTCAGCACACGTTTAATCAGTTCATCTCTCCCCAACTCTTTCCAGTCAAGGGAATCGATAGACCACTGCACCGGATTCATTTTCAGTTCTTTAAGTGTCAGCACAAGCGTATCGTTATAGTCTCCGTATGGCGGACGGAAAACTTGCGGTCTCTTTCCCGTAAGAGCAAAAACTCTGTTGTTTACGCTTTCAATTTCCTTAATCATCTGCTCTTTCGTCAGTTTGCTCATCTCGGGATGATTTTCCGAATGATTTCCAATTTCAAATCCCCGTTCGTCTATTTCCTTAACAACTTCGGGATACTTTTCTATCCAAAATCCCACAAGAAAAAATGTTGCATTTACTCCGTAACTTTCGCAAATATCCATAATCTGCCGTGTTTTATCCGCACCCCACGCCGCATCAAAACTTATTGCAATCTTTTTTTCTTCCGTATCCACCGAATATATGGGCTTTTCGCTGTTTTTCAGAGCAAAAACCGTCATATCTCGCTTAATTAAAATACTTTCGCATATTATAACGCACAAAAGAAAAACGGAGCATACAAAATATATAACTTTTTTCAAAAATCTCACCTCGGGTAAATATATGATATTTTCTTAAAAATAGAACAAAAGCACGTATTTTATGTTTTGTAATACGGTTAAACGTTGCTGTGATTACATTATTTCCATTTTTTAATTGACAAATTGCTTTTTTTTTACTATACTAAAATAAGCAATATTACGGAGTGATAGTTATGAGTGAAAATTCACGTTCAACAGTCAACTGCGAATTGGTTGAGTCAATGTCGCAAAAACTAATCGATGAAAGAAGTTTGATGTCCCTTTCGGGTTTCTTTAAACTTTTTGCGGATGATTCCCGTTTAAAAATACTTTATTTGCTTACAATGAACGAAATGTGTGTTTCGGACATTGCGGCAACGCTTAATATGAATCAGTCTACTGTATCGCATCAGTTGAAAACTTTGCGTAACAGCCGTATTGTAAAGTACCGCAGGGAATCAAAAGTGGTATATTATTCCCTTGATGATGACCATATCGGGCAGATCATATTACAGGGTATGTTGCACATAAGCGAATTTGACTGATTATGGCTTTTGAGAATATCCTGTCACAACTCCCAAACGAATCGGGAGTTTATATTTACAAAGATGCGAACGGAACGGTTATTTACGTAGGCAAAGCACGTATATTAAAGAACCGAGTACGTTCGTATTTTCATTCAAACAATCAAAATGCAAAGACCAAACGCCTTGTTGAAAATATTGCCGATATAAGCTATATAGTGACTTCAACCGAATTTGAAGCACTTTTACTTGAAAACAATCTGATAAAAAAATACAAGCCGAAATACAATATTCTTCTGAAAGACGATAAAGGATATCCTTATTTGCGCATTGACCCGAGAGAACCTTATCCGAAACTTGAACTTGCACGGAAAATGGCTTTCGACGGTGCGCAGTATTTCGGTCCATATCACGGTGGAAGCAGTGCGAAGATTATTGCCGAAGCCGCCACTTCCCTCTACCCCCTCCGTACCTGTAATTATTCTTCATTTGAAAACGTGCGACCTTGCCTTAAATATCATATAGGCAAGTGCCCTGCGCCCTGCGTAAACGATTGCAAGAGCGAGTACCGCAAGAATACCGAAAACGTGATTTCGTTTTTAAAGGGCGAAGACACTCTTGTGCTCAACGGCTTGCGAAAGAAAATGGAAGAATATTCGGACAAACTTGAATTTGAAAAAGCGGCGGAAATACGGGATAAAATCAAAAGGACGGAAGAAATCCTCTCCAAGCAGAAAATCGTATTTGACCGCAATGCAAATACGGATGTTATTTCCGTTCTGTTACGGGACACTTACGGTGTGATATGTTCCCTTTATATTCGCTCCGGTAGGCTTATCGGCGTTAAAACCTTTGAATTTACCGACGTATACTGTTCCGAAGAAGAACTTTTGGGTGAATTTCTTGTGCAACATTATTCAAGCGGTGTACTTATTCCGAGAGAGATACTTTGTGACCGCACTCCCGAAGATATTGAATCGGTAGAAACTTTTTTAAGTGAAAAGCGCAAAGGAAAAGTTACAATAACAGTTCCGCAAAAGGGCAAAAAAGCGGAACTTTGTCTAATGGCAAAGCGCAACGCCCGTGAAAAAATCGAAAAATCCTCTATCGGAATCTCTTACCGCAGCGAACGTATTGAAAACGGACTTGTGACGCTTAAAGAAGTGCTTAAACTGCCCACTCTGCCCGAAAGAATGGAATGTTTTGATATTTCCCATATACAAGGTACCGACACCGTTGCATCAATGGTTGTGTTCCATCACGGCACAAGCGCAAAAAAAGAATACCGACGGTTTAAAATTCAGCATCCCGGCAACGATGACTTTGCATCAATGCGCGAAGTTACTTATCGGCGGTATTCCGACGGTATTATTCAAAAATCGGGTTTTGAAAAAATGCCCGATCTTATCGTTATCGACGGCGGTAAAGGTCAGTTAAGCAGTGCATATTCGGTAATACATGAGCAACTTGGGCTGAATATTCCTATGATAGGTCTTGCAAAACGCTTGGAAGAAATTTATATCCCCAACTGCTCTCAACCCATTATTTTGCCCCTCTCCTCGCCCTCTATACAGATTTTACAGGCGATAAGGGACGAAGCGCACCGTTTTGCCATCACTTTCCACCGTTCGTTAAGGAATAAGCATTCCCTTATTTCCGTGCTTGACGGAATATCGGGAATCGGCGAAAAGCGCAAAAAAGAGCTGTTCAAAGCTTTCGGCTCGGTTGAGAAAATAAAGAATGCTTCCTTAGAAGAAATTGAGGACATAAACGGTATGAACCGTCCTTCCGCCCTCGCCGTGTACGAATACTTTAATTCCCAAAAGAAAAGTTAAATACAGCCGGTGCTGTCGTTTAACAGCATTTCTTTTATTTCGTCTTCACTGTGAATGGCACACAGTTTGCCTTTTCCGTCAAAAACAAAAACCGTATTGTAATTAAGGCCGGCAAAACGCTGAAAGACGGTTATAAGCCTTTCTCCCTTTACCGCTTTCACACTGCGTATAACTGTGCTATTTCCCCTTTTGCGCATAAAACTGTTGTTTTGCTTCAACGACGAAACGGAAGAAAACATTATAAATACAGATGCCGTAAGAAATTCGGCATCTTTTTTTATTAACGTCTGACAAAGTGACAGTACAAAAACGAGACAGGCAATCGCAACGCTTATTATCTTTGCCGTTTTTCTGCCCTTTTTACCGAAAAAACGTTCAAACAAACATATTAAGACACGACCGCCGTCAAGAGGATATACGGGCAATAAATTGATTACCGAAATTGCATAGGAATGCTCGCAAAATTCTTTCCATACGGGCAGAATGCCGTATTTAACACCGTTTTCATATAAAAAAGCGGTAAGCAGACTAAATAGCGGACCTGCTAAAGCTACCGTTGCGCAATACAGAGGTTCGCCATCGATACCAGAAATCAAAGCAGAACCGCCGTAAGGATAAAGTGTAATGCTTTCCGTTACGTAGCCGAAGCATTTTGCACAGATTGAATGAAAAAATTCGTGCAGTAAAACAGCAAAAGATATTGTCAGGAAAAGCATTCCGTTGCCCGAAAAGCACCATAAAATTCCGCAAGCAAGCATTAAAATGCTTATTTTGACTTTTGTTTCACCTAACGAAAAAAGCGTCACGAAAAATATTCCTCAGTATCGATAACCGTGCAACATCTTCCGTACGCTTTAAATCCAACCTGTTTTATGGCATAGCCTATCTTTTCCCCACCGTAAACTTTTTCACCCGTTTTCTTTATCGAATGTACTCCCGTATAGACACTTTTGCTTCCATTGCTGTGTCTTAACGTAATTCTGCCTTTTTCCCATTTTTCCAAAGTTCCGCTTTCAACGGCAAACACATCGGAATATTTTTCGCAATTAAAAAGGGCAATTTTTTCACCGTTTTCAAGTTTATAAGAAATTTCCCCCTCCACAGGCAAAATCTTTCCTTGAATACTTACATTAGATGAAACCTGTTGTACGTTTTCTTCGCTTTTTACAAAAAATACCTGTCCCAAACTTTCTTTTATCTTAAAATCCTCATCTATGCTTTGACTTATGCCGTATCTTATCTCCTGAGCTGACTCGCTTTTTGAAAAAGCAATATAGACCGTCGCTGTTATAAATAACAGCAAAACTCCCGTTGCCACGGTGATTTTTGTACTGTACATAAAAAAACCTCCCTGCATAAATTTATGCGAGAGGTTTTGTTTTATTCAGGTTAATCTGCGGTAAAGGGTTCAATGGGACGGTTTATGCAAACGCTTTCCACAAGACCGATACCTATCATATTGGTAAGCATATTGGAACCGCCGTAACTGATAAACGGCAACGGAATTCCCGTTATGGGCATTATGCCTATTACCATACCGATATTTTCGAAAATATGGAACATAAACATTGCCATTATGCCGATTATTATCATTCTGCCGTATCTGTCATAGGCTTTTCTGCGCATTAAATGCCACATACGCAGTTCCATTACTGTGTACATTGCAATAAGAAACAATCCGCCCAAATACCCCATAGATTCACATATGGCGGCAAATATAAAGTCGGTATCGATGGCGTAGATATCTCCCGATTGGGATATGGAATCCGCACCTAAAATGCCTTTGCCGAAAAATCCGCCCGAGCCCATTGCCATTTTTGCGTATTTAAGTTGGTCAACGTCGTCGCCCGTTAAGAAGTTTATAATTCTGCTTTGCTGTTTTTCACCCATTACGAACCACAGCGCAACGCAGGAAACGGCAAATGCACCTAGAAGAATTAAAATATGTTTCCAATTCATTCCGCCGCAAAACAGCATAACAGCAAAAATGAACACATATACAAGTGAAGTGCCTATATCCATTTGCGTAAGCAATGCACCCACAAATACGAGCATTACTGCAAAAGTGGGAATCAAATCGGTTATTTTATCCAAATTTTCTTTTTGGGAAACCGTCTTTGCAAGCAACAGTACAAGCCCGAGTTTTCCAACCTCGGTAGGTTGAAAATAGAAAGACTCGGTAATCTTTATCCAACCTCTTGTTCCGCCGTGTTCTTCGCCGAAAAAAGCGGTAAAAACAATAAGACCTACGCAAATCCCCATAACTGCGTACCATATTTTGGAATAAATACGGTAATCGAGTATGGCAACGCAAGCCATTACCGCAAAACTGATGCCTATCCACAGTGCCTGACGTTTGACCTTTGTAAAATTAAGGCGCGAAAGCGTTTCAAGCAAGTCCGCCTCTTCACCGCCGGTAGAAGCATCTGCCCTCGCAGCCAAAATGGCAACAACACCGAACAGACATATAACGCCGACTATTATAAGGAGAATATACTCAATATTATGCAGTTTTCTCTTATCAAAAAGCCACATATGACCTCCGTCATTATATATTCGAGTATATTCTACCACATAACGTAAAATTTTTCAACCTTATGTTGCTTCTTTATAAGAAATTATGGGAAATTTTGCAACAAGACATGGTTCGCACCCGTTTCTTTCCACCGTAACGGAAACTTTTCGGTAATCGGGTTCAATATATTTTACAGCCGTATTTATTATATCGGAAGTCATTTTAAGCAAAAATTCCGCAGTTACGTTCGCCCTGTCCATTGAAAGCACCGATTTAAGTCTTTGCTTTGCCGTATTTGAACTTTTTGTTTTTTTGAAAAATCCGAGCATACACTTTTCCCCTTTCAGATTGCTTTTCTTCCGAGAATACGGTCAATAACACCCGATATTCCCCCTTGCGTATTTATGGGAATATCTTCTCCTAAAATGCGCCGTGCAATACGCTGATATTCCTTACCTGCCCTACTTCCCGACATATTCACAACCGCTTCACCTAAATTAGCCCCACGCACGACGGATGAGTCGTCAATCACCGTTCCTATTGCCTTTTGCCCCAAAATATCCTCCACGTCTTCGGCGGAAAGCATATCTCCCGAACGCACAAGTTCGTTTTTTATCCTGTTTACTATAAGGGATATTCTTACGATTCCTCTTGAAGCCATTAAGCCTATGACCCTGTCTGCATCTCTGACGGATGAAACCTCGGGAGTGCAGACAACAAGCGCTTCGTCCGCTCCCGCCACCGCATTTTTAAAGCCCTGTTCTATGCCTGCGGGGCAATCTATAAGTATAAAATCGTACTGATTTTTCACCTCGCTCATAAGATTTTTCATTTGTTCTTCGTTTATTGCGTTTTTATCCCTTGTTTGACTTGCAGGCATAAACGAAAGGTGTACCAAACGCTTGTCCCTTATTATCGCCTGTTTTATTCTGCAACGGTTTTCCAAAACGTCAACTATATCAAAAACTATTCTGTTTTCAAGTCCCAAAAGCGTATCAAGATTCCGCAATCCCAAATCCGTATCGATAAGTAAGACCTCTTTTCCCTGCAAAGCAAGTGCGCAACCTATATTGGCACAGGCAGTGGTTTTCCCTACTCCACCCTTGCCCGAAGTTATAACTATAATTCTGCCCATAACAATGCTCCTTTTTGTTTTTTTCACATAATAAGGCAAAAAAAGTTTTTTATAAAGGAAAAATTTTGTCGAACGTCTTTTTTGACAAAAAAAGAAAAAAGAATATAAAATATCCTCTCTTAAATTTGACAAAAGATGCAAATAACTATATAATGTACTTGATTAAATATTCGGAGGAATTTATAATGAAACAAGCAACCAAGCAAAACACAATCGGTGAGATTTTGGCTATGAATAACGAAGTTGCCGCACTCTTTTTAGGTCACGGTATGTTCTGCGTATCTTGTCCCAGTGCTCAAAACGAATCTCTTGAAGAAGCCTGCGCCGTGCACAATATAAATGCGGACGAACTTCTTGACCTTATTAACAAATTTCTTGCCGCTGACGGGGAGGAAAATTAAATGAAAATAGCAATTGCCTGCGATCACGGCGGTTTTGAACTTAAACAGGTCATCATAAACCGCTTAAACGAACAGGGTTACGAAGTTAAAGATTTCGGTTGTTACTCTTGCGAAAGCGTTGATTATCCCGATTATGCATATCCCGTTGCAAGATCCGTTGCAGATAAAGAATATGACAGAGGAATTCTTATTTGCGGTACGGGCATCGGTATGAGCATTGCCGCAAACAAAGTTAAAGGCATACGCTGTGCGCTCTGCCACGACGTATTTTCCGCTCACGCCACAAGAGAGCATAACGACAGCAACGTGCTTGCTATGGGCGCACGTGTTATCGGAGCAGGTCTTGCCATTGATATTGTTGACACTTGGCTTAAAACCGAATTTACAGGCGGTAGGCATTCTTCAAGGATAGAAAAAATTACCGCAATTGAAGAAAATAACAGATAGTTTTCTCTAAAAAACAAAATCCCGTATAATCAGAACTTGCTGCAATATACGGGATTTTTATTATACGTGATATTTTTTTACACTCATCAACTCATATCAAGCATCGGATTGCTTTGTTCACTGTTCAGTATTTTGACGATTTTTTCTTTCATTCTGTTTTCTATTTTAGTTCCCAATTTTGCCAACGTTTCATTGTCTGCACCGCTGACTTTTGCGACTAATGTTTTATAGTAAACACTATTACCGTAACGGTAATAGAACTCACTGCCGGAACTGTCTATATATATTCCTATACCTTTTCTTACAATAGGGCAAACGTAAAAATTGTCTTTCCATGTGTTCGGTCTTGTTTCGATGAGATCATCCGGAACGTAATACATATGGAAATGATCCCCCACGTCTGCGGAACCGACCGTGCCTCCGGCAAACGAATACGGCATATCTTTGGTACTTTCATAATATTCAAAACTCGTATCCCGTTCAAATGTTACTCTTGACAGTATTCCTTTTATAGTATCTAACGTTTCCTTATCGTCTATAACAAAGTAGAAATCATTACCGATTATGTCGGTACACCATCTTTGATTTAACTGATCTCCGTATTCTTCGTATTCGTTAGGAAATGCCAAGTTTACTTTCATATAAAACCTATCCGCTTTATTTAAATTCTCTATTATTTCCTTAATGTGCTTTTCCGAATAGTCATACAAATACTCATAAAATTTGCTTTCAATTGAAAAATCCGCGGGCCGTTTTGTATATTTGCTCTCATCCTCTTTACGGAAATAAACGTTGTAATAAAAGTCGTGTGACTGTTGCATTCCGTAGGGATACATATCGGTATTTACCGTCGGCATAGGATCGGGTGTTGCCGTAGGTTTCGGCTCATCCGTGGCTCTCGGCGTTGCCGTAGGTGACGGAGGATACGTGGGAACACGCCACGGTGTCTGCAACGGATCGTATACGGAAACGGTGTTACCGCCCAACGTCACTTCGGAACTTACGGTAGGTGTGGGAGACTCCGATGTTACCGTTCCCTTACACGCTGTAAGCGGAATGCATATCATAATAAACGAAAATATCATGGAAATTATTTTTTTCATACTAGAACTCCTTTAATCTGCTGAAATAAGTTTGTACGTTTTTATCCATTTTTCACCGCCGTGACTTTGTTCTTTTCATAATTTAACCTCCGTAATTTATCTTTCGTTAATATAATAACTCTTTTAAATGTATATATCAATATTAAATTAACAAAAAAAGTATGCAGATATCAACAAACCTGCATACTTGTTAAAAAATTAATTTTTTTCTTCTTTTTTTAAAAGCAAACTGAGTTCGTGCATAAAGGAATCTATGTCTTTAAATTCCCTATACACCGAAGCAAAGCGAACATAGGCAACTTGGTCGAGAGTCATAAGTTTATCCATAATCATTTCACCTATTTCAATGGAACTTATCTCGTTATCTATGCTGTTATGTACCTGCATATCTATCTCATTTACCACGTGCTCTATTTGTTCGACCGAAACTTTACACTTTTCACACGCCTTAATTATACCTCTGCGCACCTTGTCGATTTCAAAAAGTTGCCTGCTTCCGTCTTTTTTTACAACCATTACAGGTGAAGATTCTATTTTTTCATAGGTGGTAAAACGTTTACCGCACTCTGGGCATTCTCTGCGCCTGCGTATTACGCTCCCCTCTTCCGTGGGTCGGGAATCAAGCACACGGCTGTCCAAACAACCGCAGTACATACACTTCATAAACAACCTCCCGTAAATAATCTTTCATATAATTCAAGCGTTCTTTTATCTGTCTTCGACGAACATAGTTCCACTTTGCCTTTTAAGGAACTTTGATTGCGCAATCCCTGTTCTTCCAAAACGCATTTTAAGTGTTCAACTGTGCCGTCTATGCCGTCAAAAACGGGAATATCGCCTAAAATACTTTTTATTTTATCTTCCACAAAGGGATAATGAGTACATCCCAAAACAGCCGAAGTTGCATTTATTTTCCCATACGGAGATAAAATTTCGGATAGATATTCCTGTGTTTCGTCCTTTTCAAAAACTGCCTGTTCGATTTTTTTCGCAAGTAACGGACACGGAACTTTAATGACACGCCCATCGGTATCGTACTTATTTATAAGCGCATTAACACGGTTTGATGCAAGTGTGACTTCGGTAGCCATAAGCAAAACTTTACCTGTTGTTAAGGTTAGAGCAGGCTTTACAGCAGGCTCCATACTGATTATGGGAAAAGGATACTTTGATCTTAAATAATCAACTGCAACGCTTGTTGCGGTGTTGCAGGCAATGACCAAGGCTTTAATATTCATATTGGCAAGTTTTTCCGCAGCAGCGCTTGCCAAACGCAAAACTTCTTCCTTGCTTTTTTCACCGTAGGGCGCATTTGCCGAATCACCGTAAAATATAAAATTTTCATTTTTGAGAACATTGACGGCATATCTTAGCACCGAAAGTCCTCCAACGCCCGAATCGAAAACACCTATTGGTGACGTATTCATAAAATTATTCCTCGGTTTCTTCCGCCGTATGACGTTTTTCTTCCAAAAGAGGCAACGTAATCTGCTCCGGCTCGTCATTTTCAAAGTCCGTTTCTTCCAAAAGGGAAATATTTTCCTGTTCGGGAAGATCGTCAAGAGAATTTAAGCCGAAATGACGTAAAAACAGGTCTGTAGTGCCGAAAAGCACAGGACGGCCTATAACGTCCTTATGCCCCACTTCCTCAATAAGACCTTTCTGCTTTAAACTCATAACCGAGTAATCGCACTTTACTCCCCTTATCTGCTCAATTTCGCCCCTTGTAACGGGCTGACGGTAAGCAATTATGGAAAGAACTTCCAATGCCGATTGAGAAAGGGACTTTTTTTGTACGGGATTAAGCAAATCCTCCACATAGCAAGCATTTACGGGGTTGGTTGAAAACTGCATTTTCTCGCCGAATTCTTTTAATAAAATTCCGCTGTCGCCGGAATATTTCCGTTCAAGCAGTTCAATGCCCTGCCTGAATTCCATCTCGGTAACGCCAATAACTTTTTTTATATCTTCCGTATCAAGCGGTTCGCCCACCATAAAAAGTAAAGTTTCCACCGCCGATGCAATTTTATTCGGTTCCAACTGTATCCTCCCCGATATTTCCGTCAATATTCAGCATAACCGTTATATCGCCGAAATTTTCCTTTTGTTCAAGATGTAAAAATCCGTTTTTCCACAGTTCAAGCATAGCGGCAAAAGTAGTAACAACTTCGCTTTTGTTGCCGTCATCTTCAAACAGTTCAAAAAACGAAACACGTTTTTTTGAAACCAATTTACGGCGGATATACGACATTTTTCCCTTTACGGTATAGGTATCACGCCGAATTTCACGCTGTTTTTTAACCTGTTTTCCCTCTACCCTCTTTAAAACCTCGGCAAAGGCGGATAAAAGAGAATCAAGATGCATTTCGTTAAGTTCAATGCGCTCTTCCATATGAACTTCTTCGGGCAACTTGTAGTAAACACGAAGATTCTCTTCTTCCAAACCGTGAAGTTTTTCCCCTGCTTCCTTATACATTTTATATTCGGTAAGCCTGCGGATAAGCGCCTGTTCGGGGTCTTCTTCCTCTTCGGTTTCGGGCAGAGGTTTAGGCAAAAGCGACCGTGATTTGATTTCAAGCAAATGGGCAGCAACGGTTAAAAACTCGCTGGCGTTTTCCATATCGAATTCGGAAATTCCCTCGATATATTTAAGGTACTGCTCCGTTATATCCGAAACGAAAATGTCCTTGATATCCAATTTATCTTTTTCCAATAGATGCAACAGCAGGTCAAGAGGTCCCTCAAAACCGCTTAATTTAAGTTGAAGTTCCATTTATCCTACCTGAATGCAACAAAAATAAAATCAACAAGGTACATAATTCCGCTAAGCACAGACTCCGTTATTGCACCTATGATCCCAAAACGGTTAATGAGTACAAGAAGAATTATCAGTATAATGCTTTGATATCTCTCTACGAAACTGAAAAACCCGTATGAAAATCTGCCCCCGAAAAGAGATTTGAATATCTTG
>CAZBLS010000047.1:0-13772 GCA_964492705.1 uncultured Oscillospiraceae bacterium
ATATGAAAGAAATAAGATAAAATAAAAAAAGAAAAGCGAAAGCCGTAAGACTTTCGCTTAAAAACTTATTAGTCAACGCTGTAAGGCAAAAGAGCAACCGTGCGAGCACGTTTGATTGCCTGAGCAAGTTCACGCTGATGCTTAGCGCAAGTACCTGTCATTCTGCGAGGCTGAATTTTACCGCGCTCGCTGATGTACTTACGAAGTTTGGCTACATCTTTGTAATCGATGGATTCAACTTTATCTGCACAGAACTGACAAACTTTTCTTCTGGGTCTGCGGTTACCGCGAACCTTTTTAAAATCCTTTTCGGACATTGCAATTACCTCCTAATTAGTATCAGAACGGGATATCCTCATCGTCAACGGTTTGCATATTCTCACCGAAAGGAGGATTACCCAAACTTGCCACACGGGTGGCATCGTCGTTACTGTCGCTACCGCCGGAACGGGCGAGGAACTGAACCTCGTCTGCAACGACTTCGGTAACGTAACGTTTGGAACCGTCTTGGGCATCGTAAGTGCGAGTCTGGATAGAACCGCATACAGCCGCCTGACTGCCTTTGCGCAGATATTTAGCGCAGTTTTCGGCTTGTGCTCTCCAAACTACTACCGGAATAAAGTCAGCCTCACGGGTTTGCGAATCACGTGACTGAAACCTGCGGTCAACCGCAAGAGTGAACGTGCACACGGCAAGACCTGTGCCTGTGGCTCTGAGTTCGGGATCTTTTGTAAGACGCCCAATAAGCATTACTCTGTTCATAAACGAATACCCCTAAAAAAACAAAAATTATTTTTTGATAACGATAAAGCGCATAATGTCCTCGTTGATCTTGAAGTTTCTTTCAAGTTCTGCGGGGAAAGCTGAATCTGCCGAGAAGTTCATAAGAACATAGAAACCTTCGTTAACGAAGTTGATCTCGTAGGCCAACTTTTTTACACCCTGCTCTTCGATACCGTCAACAACACCGCCGTTTTCGGAAACAAGAGCGGAAAACTTTTCGATAACTGCTTTGGTAGCCTCACCGTCAAGTTTCGGGTTGATGATATAAAGTGCTTCGTATTTATTCATACCGATTCACCTCCTTATGGTCTTAGGCATTCTCAAAAGAATGCAAGGATAAATATCTGCTCGCATATCATACCACAAAAGGGCGAATTTTGGCAAGCACTTTTTTCAGAGTTTTACCGTTTTGTTTACCGAAAAGAAGTGAATGTATGTGCTTACCGTCTTTCCGGGATAAAGTTTTTCAAGGGCAGAGGCGTACATTTCAAGTTGGCGTCTGTGATGTTCGACATAAGAAGAAAGTTCGCCTCGGATAACGTCGGTCTTGTAGTCAAGGAGAACTATGCCGCCGTTTTCGAAGAAATAGCAGTCGATAGTACCTTGCATAAGTGCTTCGTCGCCTGTTTCTTCAATGGGAATGATCTTGCAAAATGACCGCTCTCTGAATACTTTTGGTGAATTGGCAATGCGTTTCGCAAAGTCGCTTTCGGCAAAAATGCGAATATTTTCAAGGGGCAGTGCGTTGTATTCCGCCTCGGTAAACAATCCCGATTTTCGCATATTTTCCGCCTGTTCGTAAACCGACAGGGGAGAAGTAAAAGAGAAATGTTCCATAAAAAAGTGGACTACCGTACCTTTTTGTGCGCCTTTGTATTCAATGTTGGCAAATTCGGGTTTGCGCAGTGCCATACGGCTGTGTTCATTTTTTTTGCTTGGGTTTTGCTTTGCTCTTGCGCTTATTGCAGGCAAAAAGGGATATTGCCACGAGAGGGAGGATAAAATTCTGTCTTTGTACTCATCCTGTTGGGTTTCAGTTTGCCGATCGGGAGAAACGTCCTGTTCTCTGCTTGGCAGGTCTTCGGCTAAAACGGTATCCCACAGGGGAGTAAAGTTTTCCTCGGGAATATACTCGCTTTCGTTTATCCACGCACGTAATTTTTCTCCGTCGGGGGAAAAGTACATTGCCGGTACAAGAAGTTCGGCATAATTTTTATGAGTGGCAAAAGTGAATTTTTCGGGCAGAGCGATGTATTTGGAAAAATCTTTTTTATTTAAAGCAACCGATACAATAATTTTGTTTTTCGCCCTTGTGAGAGCAACGTACAAAAGACGCAGTTTTTCGCAAAGGAGTGAATCGGTTTTTTCGGATTTAAGGGCACGGTAACTTAACGAATCGTAATTTGTGCGAATGCCGTATTCGTCGGTGGAGTTGGGTTTAAATGCAAGCGTTGATTTTTTTGAAAAACCGATGCCCGAAAATTCTTGCTTGTTTATTAAAGGCTTATCGGTAGCCATAAGGATGACTATGGGAAATTCAAGCCCCTTACTCTTATGTACGGTCATATAGTGCACCGTATTGTCGCTTTCGTTTATCTGCACATCGGAACCGGAGTTTTTAAAGGATATGGATTCGTAATATTCCAAAAATCCCCTTAATCCTCCGCTGTAATTGGAGCAGTAAGTTCTTGCGGAAGAAATGAGAATATTCATATTTTCTTCAAGCAAAGTGCGCCTGTCGGAGAATGCAACGTAATAGATAAAACCCGTTTTTGAATACACGTAGGATATAAAATCGGGTAATGCCATTGATTTTTGCAAAAGTTCGAAATTATCCAAAAGTTCGAAAAAGCCGTCAATACGGGGTTTT
Organism: uncultured Oscillospiraceae bacterium; assembly: GCA_964492705.1. GTDB lineage: Bacteria > Bacillota > Clostridia > Christensenellales > QALW01 > UMGS1322. The sequence goes on from CAZBLS010000047.1 coordinate 2,654, forward strand.
AAGTCATCTTCGCCGTAGGAAGAAAACGCATCGAAAAAACTTCCTTCGGGGTGTGCAATGCGTATTTTCGCAAGTTCGTCACAGGTGAATTTTCCTATGGCGGAAAGAAGCACGGCAATAAGGTCACTGTCTCTGCGACGGATTTCGAGAAGTCGCAGAAGAGAAACGATTGCGCCTACGGTATCAAAAGTTTTTCTATCTTTTTCAACGCTTTCGGCAAAGGGAATACCGTAGACGGAAAACACTTTGCCAAGTGACGCACTTAAATTGTTGGTAGGCCCGAGTATTACTATATCGCTGTATTTTACCGCCCGTTTTTCTCCTGTTTTGCCGTCGGTAACAGTGCACTTTGTAAGAGCAAGTATTCTCCTTGCAACGGCTTCTTCTTCGCTAAGCACTTCCGTGTCGGTAAAGAGCATTTCCGCTTCCGCTTCGGGGGTGTTTTGGCAAAACAGCGATTTTGCGTATTGGGGCGAATTTTTGTCGGGAGAGGGATAGAGGGCATCTTCTTTACCGTATTCGATCTCCGCAACGTCCTCGTGCATATAAAGGGAAAACAGAGCGTTTATCGCTTCCAATACGGGGGATGAAGAACGGAAGTTGTTTGAAAGATTTATGCGCTTGCCTAAAATTCCGTTTGCATAATCACGCATTTTGCTTAAAAACATATCGGGCGAAGCAAGCTGGAAAGAATAGATACTTTGCTTTACGTCACCTACAAAAAACAGGTTGTCGCCCTTTGAAATGCTTTCGACAATACCGTTTTGTATTTCATTTACGTCCTGATATTCGTCAACAAAGATATAATCCGTGCTGTTTTGCAGTTCCTCTTTTATTTCGGGGTGGGCGGAAATAAGATCGTACGTAAGTTTTAAAAGATTGGCAAAAGTTATACCGCCCTCTTCATAGCAGATATCGTCAAAGCGCATAGAATAATTCTTTTGCAGATAAAACAGTGCTCTTACTGCGTTTAAAACCGAAGAATCGGGGGAACGTAAAGACTGTAATTCTTTTTTTATATCGGTGCGAACAGTTTTTAGATTTTGTCTCACAAGTGCGTATTCGGCAGCGTATTCTCCACCCTTTTTCGGGTAGAATGACGGTGCTTTTTCATTTTGCTCAAAAGAATGTAGAACGTCGCCGATGTTTTTTGCACAGGCGATGGCTTCGTACATTTCGGCGAATTTATCGGCATCTTTTATTATAGCCTCTCCGTCGGGAGTGAATTTATAGTGTTCAACGGCTTTTTCCGTATATTCTATGGCAAGGTGCGCTTTCTTCTTTGCCTGTTCAAGTAATATTTCACGCCAAGGTGCACCGTCGGAAGAATAAAATTCAAGTGTACGTTTTTCAAAACCGTCGGGATCTGCCATAACGGACATATATCTGTCAAGTTGCAGGATCGCATTACACAGTCCGCCGTCGTTTTTATCGGAAGCAAACTGTGTAAGGGCGTCAAGATACTCGTCAAACATACCGTTTTCGCACTTTACGGATGCTTCTTCCAAAATTTCGCTCATTGCCCGTGAAGAAATCAAATTTTCCGAGGTTTCGTCCAAAATTCTGAAATCGGGGGAAAGAGGGGTGTGAAAATAAAACCGTTGCACAAGATTACGGCAAAATGAATGAATGGTGGATATGTCCGCACGGTCAAGAAGTTTGCGCTGAGTGCGGAAATATTCGTCATCGGGATTTGCTTCCGTTTCTCTGTCAAAACGGTTTGCGAGTTTTATGCGCATAGACGATGCGGCGGCATTTGTAAACGTTACAACAAGTATTCTGTCCGCACTTGTTTTCTTTTCTTTTATAAGGCGGAATATACGCTCTATCATTACGGCGGTCTTACCGCTTCCTGCGGCGGCGGAAACAAGGAGGTTTCCGTATTCACTGTTTATGGCGTTTAATTGGCTTTCTGTCCATTTCTGTTCACTCACCGTCCGAATCCTCCTTTTTGATTTTTCCGCATACCGAAGCAAATCGGCAATAATTGCACTGATTGCAGTCGGTGTGCGCCTCTATATTGCCCGAAAGCATTTCACTTGACAGGCGCTTAACGGTATCTTTTGTGTTGTTGAGAAGATTTTCAAATTCTTCGGCGGAAATTTTTTTGCTTGACTTTTCGGAATTTTCGGATAAAAAGAGACCGGTACATTTTATATCGTTTTCCGACAGGCTCATATAAAACGCTTCCGAGGGAACGGCGTTTTTGCCAACGGCGGAGATAAGTGCGTTCATATAAACCGTAATCTGCAACTGCGTGCCGGTATTGATATTTTCTTTTTTATAATTGTATTTTCCCGATTTATAATCCACGACACGAAGATAGATCTTGCCGTCTTTTTCCGTTTTATCTGCACGGTCGATGGAACCTTTCAGTTTCAAAGTGCCGTATTCCGTTTCCACTTTAAGGGGCGGAACTCCGCCGTAGCCGAAGTGCACTTCCGAACCTAACGTTTCGTAATCGGTAAGTTGTTCCTTTACTTCCCAAGCGCAGGCGGAAATTATATTTTTCAGCACCTTGTTGAAGTTGCGCTGTCTGCTTGTGGATACCATTGCACCGAAGTGAATTTTCTCTGATTCTTCATCGAATATCTTTCCGGTAAGGCGGTTGCATTCCTGCCTGTTTTCCACGGCATTCGATTCACGCACAAAGCGTTCAAGTACCGAATGGAAAACGTCACCCCTGTCAAGGTCGTCAAAGGTATAGTCTTTGATTCTTTGGGGGCGAAGTCCGCTTTCCAAAAAGTGATAAAGGGGACACTGAGCAAATTTTTCAAGCCTTGAAACGCTTACGGCGGAAGAGAAAAGTTCCTTTGCCGCAGATGGATGAATACTTTCGTTTTTGCTTGAAGAAACAAACTTAACGGTGTTAAAATCCCTTTCTTCTTCAAAAAGCGAAAGCAAAGTTTTAGATGCTTGCGAATTTAATTTATCCTTTGCGACGGCAAGCACAAGTTCCTCTTTGGTAAAGGGTTCTTGCAGAACGTCAAGCGGTGAAACGGGAGAGGGCATAAGCACTTCAAGTGTGGGGAAAAGTGAAGTAAACTTCGAAAAAACATATGACGGCGCAAGGGCAGTGCCCGATTGTGACGTCAGCGGACAGGAAATGCGCAGAATATTTTCAGGTGAACAAAATGCGGAATACATACTGTAACGTATTCTTGCGTCTTCGGTGCCTGCACTGTGGGCAAGTTCAAGACCTTTTTCGGTTAAAATCTCGCTTTCCTTTACCGTTACAAGGCGTTCGTCGGTATAAATTGCGGGAATAACGCCGTCGTTTACGCCCAAAATATAAGTAACGAGCACGTTTTGCTCTCTTGAAGCATTAAGTGAGCCGAAAGTAATGCAGTCAAGCACACTCGGAATGGTGGAAACGGGTGAAGCGTTAAATCCCTCCTGAACAGTGGCCGCAAATTCACTTACGGATATTTTGCTTTCACCGAATATCGCCGCCGCATCTTCCAAAAGTTTGCAGGCGGTATTCCAAAGTTGGCTTGTAACGTCCGAAAGACTGTATTCGCCTGCGCTTTCGTATTTTTCCGCAAGGGAATCAAGTTTTTCGTACACGTTTTCGCTCTTTAAAAATCCGTAGCACAGTTCCGCCATTTCACGTGCGGTTTTTGCATTTAAAAGTTTGTTTTTAAGTTCCTTTACGGGCGTGACGAGCCGTTGTCTTAAATCTTCGAAATCAGCCTGTTTTTCACTGCCGTTTAAGGCAAGATTGCATCCGTATTCGATAGCGTGCCCCGTTATGCCCGTTTCACGCATATACGATATAAAACGGTCGCATTCGTCACGGGTGAATGAAGTAAGGGAAGAAAGCAACATATCTTCCGTTGAAGAGGGCGAAAATCCTGCGGTAATGCACCTGAAAAGGGAAAAAATATACAGTGCAACGGGATGGGAGGCTATATCGTGTTCGGTATCGGTGTAAACGGGCAGTGAAAGCCGTGAAAATACCGAGGAAACAACGGGAGAATACTTATTTGTATCACCGCAGAGCACCGCTATGTTCTTATAACGCATACCGCTCCGCACGTCTCGGGTAATCTGCCGTGCAACGGAGTATACTTCGTCTTCGAGAGTGCGGTAATACGTAAGAGAAACGTTTTTACATTCTCCCTGAAACTTTTCGGGATTCGATGAAAAAAAGTTGTTTGCGATAAAGTTTATTTCGTCGCTTTTACCGCCTTTTTGAGAAGCAAATTCGTATTTTGTTTCAATTCCGCTTTCCTTTGCGAGAGAAATTATCTTTTTAAGTGTGTTTTCGTGTATTTCGTACGCTTCTCTGTCACTTCGGTCACGGGAAGAAGACAGTGCGATAACAACGTCGCACTTATTCATCAGTGCCGAAATAAACGATAGCAATCGGGAAGTGAAAACGTCAAAACCGTCAATGAAGATCACGGTATCGGAGAGCATATCGCACTCGGGAATTGCGTTTTGCGCAGAGAGAAGCCTGTCGGAGTTGTCGGTGTACCCCTCGGAGAGCAAATGCATATATTTTTCGTAAATAAGTGCGGTATCGTGAAGTTTGTACTTCAATACGCCGTCGGGAAGCGTTTCGGTAACGGCTAAAATGTCTTCGGGAGAATATCCGCAGTTTTCCAAAGTGGATATCATATTAAGACAGCGCTTTACGAAACCTTTGCGCTTGGATGCGTTCTTAAATAGCAGAAAAGAATCGAAAGATGCGTTTATGCATTTGCGAAGCATCATCATACGCATACAGTCGTCGGAAAAAGTTTTGCGTCCTTTTCCGCAGTATGAAAGTATATTGGATGCGAAACGGTTAAACGAACAAACTTCCGCATCGATAAAACCGTTCACGTTAAGTTGCGAACACATACGCTGTTCGAAATTATAGGTAACGGGGTCGGGTACGATCAGTACGGACTGTTTGCTTTCTTTTATGCGTTCGCCGATAAGGTTTATTATCCTTTCGGTTTTACCGGAGGATATCCTACCGAGTATTATTTTCAGCATTGTACAACCTCTTTTAATTCAGATAAGATTATTGTACCATATTTTTTTCTTAATCTCAACTGAATTTATCGGTTTCGGGAAAACTTAAATTCTTCTAAACGATTGACATAAATGCGGATTTGATATACAATAATCTGTCGGAAAAGTTAATTTTGAAATGAGGAAAAAGATGACGTTATCACAGGAAGTTCAGCGTAGGCGTACCTTTGCCATAATATCTCACCCCGATGCAGGTAAAACCACGCTTACGGAAAAACTGCTTCTTTACGGAGGAGCGATACACGCAGCAGGTTCGGTTAAAGCGAGAAAAACCGAAAAACACGCTGTGAGCGATTGGATGGAAATAGAAAAACAAAGGGGAATATCGGTAACAAGTTCGGTTATGCTGTTTGATTATGACGGCTACCGCATAAATATTTTGGATACTCCCGGGCATCAGGACTTTTCGGAGGATACGTACAGGACGCTTGTTGCCGCCGACAGTGCTGTTATGCTTATCGACGCCGCAAAAGGTGTGGAGAGGCAGACGGTAAAACTGTTCCAAGTATGCCGTAAAAGGAACATTCCCATATTTACTTTCGTAAACAAACTTGACCGTGCGGGTAAAAATCCCTTTGACCTTATGGATGAGATAGAAAGCGTGCTGGGCATACGTGCCTGCCCGATGAATTGGCCAATAGGTACCGACGGCGATTTTATGGGTGTGTATCACCGCGAAAACGGAACGGTTGAACTTTTTTCGGGCGGAAATCACGGACAGGATAAGGTAGAGTCCGTTACGGGCGATGCTAACGATCCGCGTTTAACCGAAATACTGGGAGAGTATCATCATAAAAAACTTATCGACGATATAGAACTTCTCGATGCCGCAGGCGATGAGTTTGATATAGACAAAGTCTTAAACGGACGTCTTACGCCTATGTTCTTCGGCAGTGCTATGAATAATTTCGGCGTACAGCCTTTTTTGGAAAAGTTCTTGCAAATAACGCTTCCGCCTACTCCGAGAGAATCGGAAAACGGTACGGTTGACCCCGAATCAGGCGATTTTTCGGGATTTATCTTTAAGATACAGGCAAATATGAACCCTGCCCACAGGGACAGGATAGCGTTTATGCGCATATGTTCGGGTAAGTTTGAAAAGGGAATGACCGTGAAACTCGCACGCACGGGCAAAGACCTTAAACTTGCACAGCCCCAGCAGTTTATGGCGCAGGAGAGAGAAACGGCGGAAGAAGCGTACGCAGGCGATATTATCGGCTTGTTTGACCCCGGCGTATTTCAGTTGGGAGATACGGTATATACGGGCAAAAAAGCGGTGTTTGAGGGCATACCCGTCTTCGCGCCGGAACATTTTGCAAGGATAAAGCCTACCGATACGATGAAGAGAAAGCAGTTCTTAAAGGGTATAACACAGTTGGCGCAAGAGGGTGCAATACAGGTATTTAAGGACAGGACTTATTCGGCGGAAGAGATAATCGTAGGCGTGGTAGGTGTATTGCAGTTTGAAGTTTTGGAACACAGGTTGCGTACGGAGTACAATGTGGAGATATCTTCACAGCAACTTCCGTTTAGGTTTATACGCTGGCTTCCCGAAAACTGCGAAACGGACAAACTTAAACTTTCAAGTTCCACAAAGACGGCAACCGACCTTAAAGAACGCCCCGTGGTGCTGTTTGAAAACGATTGGTCAATACGTTGGGCAGAGGAAAACAATAAGGGACTTGTGCTTTCGGACATAAGCGACAGGTAAAAGACGTTTGACACAATGAAACAAATATTATAAAATTATGATATAAGCGTGCAAATATCGCACGTAAAATATTTAAAAATTTACGGAGGGTACAAAAATGAACAAAAAGACCGTCAGAGACATTGATGTTAAGGGAAAGAAAGTGCTCGTAAGAGTTGACTTTAACGTGCCCCTTGACGAAAACAAAAACATTACCGACGAAACGAGAATCAACGCTGCGCTTCCCACAATCGAATATTTGCTTGAAAATGGTGCGGCAGTTATACTTTGCTCGCACTTGGGAAGACCCAAGGGAGAATTTAATATGAAATATTCTCTTGCTCCCGTTGCCGCAAGACTTAAAGAAATATTCCCCGATAAAGTAACTTTTGCTTCCGATGTTGTCGGCGACAGCGCAAAAGAAGCGGTTGAAAACGTTAAAGCAGGCGAAATCGTATTGCTTGAAAATCTTCGCTTCCACGCAGAAGAAGAGAAAAACGTACCCGAGTTTGCAAAGAAACTCGCTTCCTATGCCGATGTCTATGTAAACGACGCTTTCGGTACTGCACACCGTGCTCACGCTTCAACAGCAGGCGTTGCCGATTATCTTCCCGCAGTGGCAGGCTTCCTTATCGGTAAGGAACTTGATATTATGGGTAAAGCACTTGAAAATCCCGAAAGACCTTTTGTTGCCATTTTGGGCGGTAAAAAAGTATCGGATAAGATCGGCGTAATCAACAATCTTCTCGATAAAGTGGACACGCTTATCATCGGCGGTGCAATGGCTTACACTTTCTATAAGGCTATGGGTCTTGAAACAGGTAAGAGCCTTGTTGAAGAAGATAAGGTTGAACTTGCAAAGAGCCTTATCGAAAAAGCAGAGAACAAGGGTGTTAAGATGCTTCTTCCCGTTGATACCGTTGTTGCGGATAAGTTCGGTGAAGATGCCAATACTATGAACGTTGACAGAGAAAACATCCCTGCTGATATGGAAGGTCTTGATATCGGCGAAAAGACAAGAGAAGTTTTCGCAAACGAAGTTAAAAACGCAAAGACCGTTATTTGGAACGGACCTATGGGCGTATTTGAAATTGAAAAATTCGCAGGCGGAACAAAGGCTGTTGCGGCTGCTTTGGCAGAGTGCGACGGTATCACCATTATCGGCGGCGGAGATTCGGCTGCTGCGGTTGAGCAACTCGGCTATGCAGACAAGATGACTCACATTTCCACCGGTGGCGGTGCAAGCCTTGAATTCTTGGAGGGACTTGAACTTCCCGGTGTTGCGGCTCTTAACGATAAGTAATTAAAAGCACAAAGAAACGGCAATCGAAATGAAAGATATCATTATCAAAAATTTCCCTCATATGCTCCACGGCGGTGACTATAATCCCGATCAGTGGCAGGATATGCCGGAAGTTTTAAGTGAAGATATGCGCCTTATGCAACTTGCAAACTGTAATGAAATGACTGTTGGCATTTTTGCGTGGAGTGTGCTTGAACCGGAAGAGGGAAAGTTCGATTTTACATTTCTCGATAAGGCAATGGATGATATTTACGCCGCAGGTGGCAGGGTTATACTTGCCACCCCCAGCGGTGCCCGTCCTGCTTGGATGGCACAAAAGTATCCCGAAGTTTTGCGTGTGGACGAAAACGGCATTCGTAATCTGTTCGGCGCAAGGCACAATCATTGCTTTACTTCTCCCGTATACAGGGAAAAGGTACGGATAATAAACACAAAACTTGCCGAAAGATATAAAGATCACCCTGCACTTATTGCTTGGCATTTATCCAACGAATATTCGGGGGAGTGCCACTGCGAAAAGTGCAAGCAGGCATTCAGAGATTGGTTAAAGAATAAGTACGGTTCATTGGAAGCGCTTAACAAGCAGTGGTGGACGGCTTTTTGGTCGCATACGTATACTTCTTGGGATCAGATAAATCCTCCTGCAAACAGGGGGGATAAGATCGTGCACGGGCACAATTTGGATTGGAAGCGTTTCGTTACGGCTCAGACGGCTGATTTTATTCGAGCCGAAGCGGAACCTATCAGGGAAATTACGCCTAATGTACCCGTTACCACGAACCTTATGGGACTGTTTCAGGGACTTGATTACCGTGCTGTTGCGGAAGAACTTGATTTCGTATCTTGGGATTCTTACTATCCGTGGCACAATGATGACAGCGATATAGATTTGGCTGCGTATGCCGGGCTGAACCACGACCTTATGCGTTCAGTCAAAAAACGTCCTTTTTTACTTATGGAAAGTACGCCAAGCCACGTAAATTGGTTGCCCGTAAATAAACTCAAACGGCCCGGCGTAAACGAATTGCTTTCATTGCAGGCGGTTGCTCACGGCTCGGATTCGGTACAGTATTTTCAGTGGCGTAAGAGCAGAGGTGCTTACGAAAAATTCCACGGTGCCGTAGTTGACCACGAGGGCAGTGAAAATACGAGAGTTTTCCGAGAAGTTTCCGCTCTCGGCGCAAGACTTAAAAAACTTGATAATGTTGTGGGCACTGCCGTTAAGTCGCAAGTGGCAATACTTTTCGATTGGGACAGTATGTGGGCACTTCAAGATGCACGGTTCCTGTCCAATACGGATAAAAAGTTTGTTTCCACGCTTACGTCATATTACACTCCTTTGTGGAAAAGAGGCGTAAACGTAGATATTATCGGCGAAAAAGACGATTTTTCCCAATATAAACTTATAATTGCGCCTATGCGGTACAGCGTTTCGGAAAAACTGGGCGGAAAGATAGAAGAATTCGTTAAAAACGGCGGTACATTCTATGCAACGTATACATTTGCCTACGTTAACGAAAACGACCTTTGCTACTTAAAGGGTTTCCCCGGCGCAGGATTAAGGAAAGTGTTCGGTATTTGGAATGAAGAAGTGGACACGCTCTTCCCCGAAGAGGCGAATACCGTTATATTAAATAACAAAAAAGAGTATAAAGCCGTTGATTGCTGTGAACTTCTGCACAGCGAGGGCGCAACCGTTTTGGCGGAATACGCTACGGACTTTTATTCGGGTATGCCTGCGTTCACCCGTAACCGATACGGAAAAGGCAGTGCATATTATCAGGCATTCAGAGATGACGGTACATTTACCGACGAAACCATGGGTAATTTGCTTGAAGAATGCGGTATAAAAAGCGATTTCGACGGCGAAATTCCTTACGGCGTTACGGTTCACAGCCGTACCGACGGAGAGACACTGTTTGCATTTATCGAAAACCATTCCGTTACGGACAAGAAGATATTCTTTAAGAGCGAATGGACAAATACCGAAAACGGTGAGAAAATGTGCGGAGAAGTAACGCTCGGAGCACACCGTTCGGTTATAATTGAAAAGAAGATATAAAGGAGAAAATAAAAATGCGTAAACCTATTATTGCAGGTAACTGGAAAATGAACAACACGCCCTCACAGGCTGTTGAACTTATCAATGCTATTAAACCTCTTGTGGCAGATGCAAAGTGCGACGTAGTTGTATGTCCCACTTTTGTATGCCTTGATGCAGCTTCAAAGGCACTTTCGGAGTCAAACGTTGCACTTGGTGCACAGAATATTCACTTTGAAGAAAAAGGCGCTTTCACGGGTGAAATTTCCGCATCAATGCTTAAAGAACTTAATGTGGAATACGTTGTTATCGGACATTCCGAGCGCAGACAGTATTTCGGTGAGACCGACGAAGTTGTCGCAAAGAGAACTCTTGCCGCTTCCAATGCCGGAATTACTCCTATCGTTTGCGTAGGCGAAACGCTTAAAGAGCGTGAAGCAAATATTACTTTCGAGACCGTTGGCAGACAGGTTAAGGTTGACCTTTCACTTCTTTCGGGCGAGCAGGTTGCCAATGCGGTTATCGCTTACGAACCCGTTTGGGCAATCGGCACGGGACTTACCGCTACAAGCGAACAGGCGGAAGAAGTTATTGCTTTCATCCGTAATACCGTTAAAGAAGTTTACGGCGAGAACGTTGCCGACAGCGTACGCATTCAGTACGGCGGATCTATGAACGCCAAAAATGCGGCTGAACTTATGGCAATGCCCAACATCGACGGCGGTCTTATCGGCGGTGCAAGCCTTAAAGCACCCGACTTCTCGGTTATCGTGGAAGCCGCTTCAAAAGAGGCTTAAATCTTCTGTTCGGGATTTTTATCCCGAACGGTTTTATTTATTTGAAAGGCGAATTATATGAAAAAACCGGTAGTATTATGTATAATGGACGGTTTCGGAATACGTAAATCAAATGACGGAAATGCTGTTTTTACGGCAAAAACTCCCAATCTTGATAAGTTCTTTTCCGAAAATCCGTTTACTACCATCGGCGCATCCGGTCTTGATGTAGGTCTGCCGGACGGTCAGATGGGTAACAGCGAAGTAGGGCACACGAATATCGG
>CAZBLS010000048.1:0-13185 GCA_964492705.1 uncultured Oscillospiraceae bacterium
GTTTTATTTTTTTGCAAAATTAAGATAATATACTTGTTGACGGAGATTTTTTTAATTGATATAATAAAAGAAAAACAAATTCGGTAGGTTAAAATGCTTAAATTTTGGATAAGACTTTATAAAGACGGCAAACTTAAAAACGATTACGTATGCGATGCTTTCCCCTCATCATCGGCTGAAAAGATGCTTGACGAGGGTTTAAAAGAAGCCTGTTATGCGCTGGATATTTCAAATCCCATAATTATGAAAAAGCACGTAAACGATATTAAAGAGTATTCCCTCACCCGTTTTCTGCCATCGGATTTTCCCGAATCGGTGGACTTTGACAAGGCGGATATAAATATATACGACGATTCCAAGAGCAAAAAACGCACTTGATATTTCAAGGAAATATCTGTAAAGAATAAATGCAAAAAAACTCCTAAAAATAAACGGGCAAGCAAAGATATCTTGCCTGTATATTTTAAGGAGTGAATTTTTTATGGCAATAGATAAAACCGCTCTTGCCGTAACGGTTATAGGTGCCCTTAATTGGTTGCTTGTGGGACTGTTTTCATTTGATGCAGTTGCCTTTGTGTGCGGAGGAAGCGCAACAGTTGCGGCACGGATAATTTATACGGCGGTGGGTATTTGCGGTCTTTGGTGTATAACATTGCTTTTCCGCAGAATAAAACCCATTGCAGACAGCGAATAATAATTGACTTATATCCCTTTTGCGGTGTATAATATTAAGGTTAATATACTGCAAAGGGGAATTCTTTTTATGGATATCTTTTTAAGCGACTATGCTTACCTTTTTGAAAACGGTGACTGCACTCTTGCGGTACAAACGGCACTTAACGAAGCAAAAAATCACAAAAACGTAACATTTCACTTGGGCGGAGGCAGTTTGCATTTTTATGCAAAATATGCCGAAAAACGCCATTACTATATTTCAAACAACACTCACGGGATAAAGAATATTATTTTTCCGCTTATAGGGTTTGATTCGCTTACCGTTGACGGCGACGGTGCCGATCTGCTTTTTCACGGTGAAATACTCCCCTTTGTAATAGACAAATCGAAAAACATTACGCTCAAAAACTTTACGGTAGATTATCCGTATCCTTTCTTCTTCCAAGGAAAGATAGTATCTTCGGGCAATGATTTTGCGGAAATCCAATACGATACCGACGAATTTAACGTATATGTGGAGGAAAACGGATATCTTACGTTCTTCTCCCCCCAAGACGGTTGGAAAATGACAAAAAAACAAGTGCTTGCCTGTGAATTTGAAAAGGATACAAAAGCGCCCTCGGCATATCTTTCGCCCTACATACTCTCCCTTGAAAAGAGTGAAACGACTTCTTTTTTAAGCAGTATGTACCGTTATCTTTCCGCCGAAAAAACGGCTGAAAACCGCTTGCGTTTTACGGGAGATTTCAAACTCACTCACACCGTAGGCAATATGTTCGTTTGCACTTTTTCCGGCAGAGAAAACCCCGGTATTTTCGGCAACTGCTCGGAAAATATTCTTATTGAAAACGTTTCTCTCTACGCTACGGGAGCAATGGGCGTTATTTGCCAAACTTGCGAAAACGTTACCTTAAACAGGGTAAAAACCGTTGTACGGGACGGCTCGAACAGATATCTTTCGGTAAATGCCGACTCCACACACTTTGTAAACTGCTCGGGCAAAGTAATTTATAAGGATTGCGTATTTTTGAATATGCTTGACGATGCAGGCAACGTGCACGGAAATTACCACAAAATAGCAAAAAAACTGGATAAAAACAAATATTTGCTTACGTTCGGTCACTACGAGCAGGACGGTGTAAACGTTTATTTTGCAGGAGACACGGTAAAAGTTATAAATAACAAAACCTTGCTTCCCGCCTCCGATGAACTTACGGTAAAAAATGCTCACTTGCTTTCTGACAAGTATATTATTTTGGAATTTGAGCAGGATGCACCGGATTTCGAAGACGGATTTTGCACGGAAAATATTTCCCGTATGCCCGAACTTCACATAGACGGCTGTGTTACGGGCAATAACCGTCCGAGAGGATTTTTGTGCCCCACAAGCAAGAAAGCCGTTATTGAAAACTGCACTTTTTACAATATGATGTGCGGAATACATATGAGCGGTGACTGTAACGATTGGTTTGAAAGCGGTCATTCGGAAGACGTAACAATAAGAAACAACAATTTTGCAAACTCCGCATACACAGGCGGTGCGGCAATAAACATAAACCCTGCGGTAAAAGAATCCGGCAGACCTTTCCACCGCAATATTGTAATCGAAAACAATACTTTCCGCACAAACGGCAAACGTTTCCTGTACGCTTCACACACACAGGGACTTGTGTTTAAAAACAACAAATATATTTTTGATCCGTCACTTCCGCTGCACGAACCTGTCGGCGAAAACGGAATAGCCTTAAATTGCTGTACCGATGCAGATATAGAAACCATATAGAAAATATGAAACCATATAAAAATATATAAAATAAAGAAAATGGAAAAGAAAAAAACTTCGTTTTTGCCGCTTTTTGTGGCAGTGTACTTTACGAGTTATCTCACACGCACAAACTACGCCGCCGTTTTACTCGAAATAGTAAATTCGGAAGGATTTACCAAAGAGTCCGTATCCCTTGCATTAACATTGAGTGCGGTAACTTACGGATTCGGTCAAATCGTCAGCGGTTGGCTGGGTGACAGGTTAAAGCCCGAGAAAATAATACTCGTCGGCTTGTCTCTCGCATCGCTGATGAACTTGCTTGTTCCCGTTTACCCCAACACCTCATTTATGAGTTCGGTATGGTCTGTAAACGGATTTGCTCAGGCTATGATTTGGCCTCCCCTTGTAAAAATTATGGCAGGTATGTTTGATACGGATACATATAAAAAAGCCTGTATGTGGGTTTCTTGGGGTGCATCCCTTTCCACTGTATCTGTATATCTGTTTTCACCTTTGCTTATTAATTTGTTTTCTTGGAAAGCCGTATTCGTCTTTTCGGCAACAGCGGGCATATCGGTTTCGATAATATGGGCACTTTCAATAAAACATTTAGGTCACAGAGGTACACAGAAAGTTAAATCTTCCCCCGAAAACGCAAAAAAGTTCTCCGTTTTAGCGGTAACGGTTTTGGCAGTAACAGTAGTTGCCGTTGCTTTGCAGGGACTTATCCGCGACGGTTTTACCACTTGGACACCTACCCTGCTTTCGGAAAAATTCTCTTTTTCCTCTTCAAGCGCAATACTGTCAGGCGTAATTTTACCGATTTTCTCAATGATGTCAAGTTGGTTTTCTTCATTTACCGCAAGAAAACTTATTAAAAACGAATATATCGGTGCCGTATTCTTCTTTTTGCTTTGCCTTATAGGCTCGCTTACAGTGGGATTTTCACAAAATGCAATTCTTACCGTTTTCGGTGCCGCTTTGGCAGAAGGTGCAAGCCACGGTGTAAATTACAATCTGACCTGTCTTGTTCCTCTCCGTTTTTCCGAATACGGCAAAACATCCCTTGTTTCGGGGTTACTTAACTGCGGTACTTATATAGGCAGTGCATTTTCCGCCTCATTTATCGCAACGCTTATTACTTCAAGCGGATGGAATTCGGTAGCATTACTTTGGAGCATTTGCGCACTTATAGGCGCTGTTATTTGTATTTTTCTTTATAAAAACAAACTTGGAGCAAAAAAATGACACTTGATCAACTGAAAACAGGACAGGAAGCAACGGTTGTTACCGTAGGCGGTGAGGGTTCCCTGCGGAACCGACTTATCGATATGGGAATTATCCCCAAAACAAAAGTTATGCTACGCAAAATAGCACCCATGGGTGACCCCATTGAAATTCGTCTGCGCGGTTACGAACTTACTTTACGTAAGGAAGACGCATCAAAGATTACCGTTGCGCTTACGGAGGACAGTTTATGAAATTTGCACTTGCAGGTAACCAAAACTGCGGAAAGACCGCTCTTTTTAACGCACTGACGGGTATGAATTGCCATGTAGGCAACTTCCCCGGTGTTACGGTTGAAAGAAAATCCGGCGAAATAAAGGGCAGAAGCGGATATACCGTTACCGACTTGCCCGGCATATATTCTCTGCGCCCGTACACGCAGGAAGAGACCGTTACCGTTGACTACATATTGGGCGAAAAACCAGATTGCCTTATCAATATCGTAGATGCCACAAATATTGAGCGGAATCTGTTTTTGACTATGCAACTTTTGGAACTTTCCGTTCCTATGGTTTTGGCTCTTAATATGATGGATGAAGTGCGTGCCAACGGCGGTACGGTTAACGTAGACAGAATGAGCCGTGAACTCGGCATTCCCGTTGTGCCCATAAGTGCTCTGCGAGGCGAGGGCGTTTCGGAACTTATCGACAAGGCAGTCGCCACCGCAAAGAGCCACACGCTTCCCGTGCGTGCGGACTTTTGCGCAACCGATTCCCCCTGTCACCGCTGTATTCACGCAGTAATGCACCTTGTACAGGACCACGCCAAAGACAACGGCTTGCCACTTAGGTTCTGCGCATCCAAACTTATTGAATCCGACAACGATATTGCGGACAAACTCAATCTTGATACCAACGAACGGGAACTTATCGAGCACTGTCTGTTGCAACTGGAAGCCGAGTCGGAACTTGACCGAAATGCCGCACTTGCGGATATGCGTTATACTTTTATTGAAGCCACGGTGGAATCTTCGGTAGTTAAGTGCAGTGAAAGCAAGGAACATCGCCGTTCTGTTGCAATCGACAAAGTTTTAACAGGCAAATACACCGCAATTCCGGTATTTTTAGGCGTTATTTTACTTATATTTTGGCTAACGTTTAACGTAATCGGTGCCTTTTTGCAGGAACTTCTTGCCTCGGGCATTGCTTGGCTCTCAAACTGTGTAGACGGTTTGCTTACGTCATTCGGGCTGAACCCCGTTATACATTCCCTTATAATCGACGGAATTTTCAACGGTGTGGGAAGCGTACTTTCCTTTTTGCCCGTTATCGTAGTGCTTTTCTTCTTCCTTTCGGTTTTGGAAGATACCGGTTATATGGCAAGAGTTGCCTTTGTTATGGACAAGCCTTTGCGCAAACTCGGTCTGTCGGGGCGTTCGTTCGTGCCGATGCTTATAGGCTTCGGTTGCTCCGTGCCTGCGATAATGGGCACACGTACCGTTTCAAGTGACCGTGACCGTAAAATGACGGTAATGCTTATTCCTTTTATGAGCTGTTCGGCAAAAGTACCGATATATTCCGTATTCGTTGCGGCATTTTTCCCAAAAAAAGGTGCGCTTATAATGTTTGCACTGTATCTTTTGGGCATTTTGTTTGCAATAATTACCGCCTGCATACTTAAAAAGACAGCATTTAAGGGCAAGCCCGTTCCTTTTGTAATGGAACTGCCCTCCTACCGTTTCCCCTCACCCAAAAGCGTATTTTTGCTTCTTTGGGAAAAGGCAAGAGACTTCCTCGAACGGGCATTTTCCGTAATATTTTTGGCAACGGTAATAGTTTGGTTCCTGCAAAGTTTTGATATTCGCTTAAATCCCGTCGAAAATTCTTCCGACAGTTTGCTTGCCCTTGTGGGAAAAGGAATTTCGGTAATATTCAAGCCCTTGGGTTTTGGCGATTGGCGTCTGTCAACATCACTTATATCGGGATTTACCGCAAAGGAACAGGTAGTTTCCACCCTTGCCGTACTTTGCGGATGCGACAGCGGTATGCTTTATTCCGTCCTACCCCAAATTTTCCCCTCAACGCTTTCCGCTTGCAGTTTCCTTGTATTTACGCTTTTGTACACTCCCTGCGTTGCCGCCATTGCCGCCATACGCCGTGAATTTTCATCAAAAGCCTCTGCAATCGGCATAGTATTTATGCAATGTGCCATCGCTTGGGTCGCATCATTCCTGCTCTATTTTATAGGAAGTCTTATCTTATGAATACGGCAGATATAATAACACTTATTTTGCTTGTTTTGGCAGTAACCTGTGCCGTAATAAAAACAAAGCACAACGGCTGTTCTTCCTGCGCTCAATGCGAAAACAAGTGCTGTAAAAGAAGAAAATAAAAAAACGGTTCGCAACTTTTACCGTGCGAACCGTTTCTTTTCCGATATTTATATTTCCGCAAACACCTTGCCGAGTCTTTTAATACCCTCGGTTATTTTTTCGTCGCTTACGGTGGAATAGTTGAGCCTTAACGCACTGCAAGGTTCGTCCATATTCACCTTAAAAGCATTACCGGGAACATATACAACTTTTTCTTTTATTGCTTTTTCAGCCAATTTTTGCGTATCCGCATTACCGCCCAAATCGCACCAAATAAACAAGCCTCCGCCGGGTTCGGTGCACTTTGCGGTTTTGGGGAAATACTTCTTTATGGCTTCCGTCATAACGGCGCATTTATGGGCATATGTCTTACGCATAACCTCGATTGCCGAATCCATATCAAAGCGCTGCATATATTCGTATGCAAGCAATTGGGGCAACATTGCCGTATGCACGTCGGAAACCTGTTTTGCGATTACCGCTTTCTGTACAAGAAATTTATTTGCGCACAGGAAACCGAGCCTGAGTCCGGGGGCAAGTATTTTGGAAAAAGAACCTGCATAAATTACTCTGCCCTGTGTATCGAAAGATTTTACCGTAGGTGTCTTTACTCCGTTAAAGGTAAGTTCGCCGTAAGGATTGTCTTCCAAAATAAGCACGTTGTATTTTTCGGCAATTTCAAGCAGTCTTTTACGCTTTTCAACACTCATAGTAACGCCCATAGGATTTTGGAACGTGGGTATTGTATAAATAAACTTGGTGTTTTTATTTTCTTGCAGTACCCGTTCGAGGTCATCCATATCCATACCGTCATCTTCCACCTTAACGCCCGCAAGATGAGCACCGTATGAACGGAATGCATTTGTCGCACCGATAAAACTCGGTTCTTCCACTATTACCGTATCCCCCTCATTGATAAGTGATTTGGTAATAAGTTCAATGCCCTGCTGTCCGCCTGACACAATTATAAGTTCGTCATCCTCTGCGCCGATATTTTCTTTTGCCTTTAACCTTGCCTTTACCGTCTCACGCAAGGGCATATATCCCTCTGTGATGCCGTATTGAAGGGACAGAACGGGTTTTTCTTCCAAAAGTTCCTTTGCGATACCGGCAAGTTGTTTTGAGGGGAACAGTTCGGGATCGGGATTTCCGCCTGCAAGAGAAATAACCTCGGGGTCAGCCGCATATTTGAATATTTCTCTTATTGCCGAGCCTTTTATGGTGCTCATTCTCCGTGAAATTTCGTAATCCATACTTTTCTCCTATATTCTGTAAATATCTCTCGGGTCAACTTTGCCTATTCCTGCCGATGCAAGTGCTTCTTCTGCTTTCGTATTGTCACTTGCACGCATAACCATAAGTGCCTTGCCCGTTTGCTTTCCTACGCAAGCATACATATATTCTATGCCGATGCCCGCATTGCTCAACGTTTTTAAAATTTCCACCGCTCCGCCGGGAACGTCGTCGGTTGCAACGGCAACAACGTGCGTTACCCTAACCGCAATACCTGCCGAAGCAAGTACGTCTTTTCCCTTTTCGGGATCGTCAACAAGCAAGCGGAGAACGCCGAATTCGGAAGTATCCGCAAGAGACAGTGCGCTTATATTAACGCCGTTTTTTGCCAAAACATCGGTTGCGGCAAAAAGTCTGCCCGTTTTATTTTCGATAAATGCCGATAACTGTTTAATAATCATAATTCCGCCTCCTTAAATCTTACGGTTATCGATAACACGTTTTGCTTTTCCCTCCGAACGTATTATCGACTTGGGATTTACAAGATGAACCTTAACGCCTATGCCGAGAGCGGAACGGAGTTGTTCCACAATGGTTTTCTCCAATTTTTCAATGGAACGCACGTCGTCGGCAAAGAATTCTTCGCTCATTTCCACGTTTACGTCAAAGGTATCGGTGTTATTGACCCTGTCAACCACTATCTGATAGTTGGGGGTAACTTCACCTGCGCTGACTTTAAGCAGTACTTCTTCTATCTGTGAGGGGAAAACGTTTACGCCCCTTATAATAAGCATATCGTCACTGCGTCCGCTGGGTTTGTTCATACGGATATGCGTTCTTCCGCACGCACAGGGTTCATAATTAAGGGAGCAAATATCTCTTGTCCTGTAACGGATAACGGGGAACGCTTCCTTTGTAAGGGAAGTGAATACAAGTTCACCCGTCGAACCCTCGGGCAAAACTTCGCCCGTTTCGGGGTCGATAATTTCGGCTATAAAGTTATCTTCCCAAATATGCATACCCTTTTGACATTCGCACTCGCCCGAAACACCGGGACCGAGAACCTCGGAAAGACCGTAAATATCATATGCCTTTAAGCCGAGTTTATCTTCGATCTGCCTGCGCATTTCTTCCGACCAAGGTTCCGCACCGAAAATTCCCACACGGAGTTTAAGTTGATCCTTAACCCCCATTTGCTCTATTTCTTCCGCCAAATACATAGCGTAAGAGGGTGTACAGCACAGTACGGTAGCACCGAAATCTATCATAGTCTGTATCTGCAATTTAGTATTGCCCGAAGACATAGGTATTACCGTTGCGCCTATCTTTTCAGCGCCGCCGTGAGCACCGAGACCGCCTGTAAACAAGCCGTACCCGAATGAAACCTGCACGGTATCTTCCTTTGTAACGCCTGCGCCCTCCATAACCCTTGCAACGCAGTCGGACCACATATCAATGTCATTTTGAGTATAGCCTACAACTATGCGCTTACCCGTTGTTCCGCTTGAAGCGTGAGTACGCACAACTTTTTCCATAGGCTCGGCGAAAAGTCCGAAAGGATAATAGTCCCTAAGGTCCTTTTTGTATGAAAAGGGCACTAAATGCAAATCTTCCACTCCGTGTATATCTTCGGGTTTCAAACCCGCTTCATCCATACGTTTTCTGAAACATTCTACCCGTTCGTAACTCTTCTTGATTTGAGCGCAAAGACGTTCGCTTTGCAACTTTTTAAGTTCTTCTCGGGGCATTTTCTCTATCCGTTCATTCCTAATTGCCATAATCTTACCCTGCTTTCTTATTTACTATGCATTATACCCTGCATCAAAGGCTTTTATATTAACTTCCGCAAACTTTTCGGGCACGGTGCTCTTTACCGTGTTTATCCAATCTTCATAGGGTATGTCCGTCTTTTTTGCCATAACACCTATCAAAACCACGTTGACCGCTTTAATGCTTCCTGCCTGCGATGCAAGTTCAAGAGCATCTATGTGGGTAACGTCCGCCTGCTGTGAAATTTTTTCAACTATATCTTCGGGATATTCCGCCGCACCCGTAATAACGGGCATCGGGTTGATCTTTTGGTCGTTTATTATAATTCTTCCGCCCTTTTTAAGCCACGGAAGAGCACGGTACGCTTCCAATTGCTCAAATGCAAGGATAATATCCGCCTCTCCCTTATCGATAATAGGCGAATACACCTTATCACCGAATTTTACATACGTAACAACGCTTCCGCCCCTTTGGCTCATACCGTGAACCTCGGAAACTTTAACGTCATAGCCTGCGCCGATTACGGCATTACCCAAAATTCTGCTTGCAAGCAACGTTCCCTGTCCGCCTACGCCGACTATCATTATGTTGGTAGTTTTCATTTTTTCCACCTCAGTCTTTCTTCTCAATGGCACTGAAAGGACATACGTTTACGCAAAGTCCGCATCCGTTACACTGTGTTCTGTCTATCTTAACCGTACCTGTTTTATCCACGCTTATTGCGGGGCATCCCAGTTTCATACACATCTTGCACTTTTTGCACTTATCGGTTATTTCGCAATGACCTGTGTATTTTACCGTTTTAAGCAATGCACAGGGACGCTGTGCGATAATTACGGATACGTCCTCCCTTTCCGTTTCGGTTTTTACAACTTCTTCAAAGTTCTTTATATCAAAGGGATCCGCTACGGTTATATGCTCTACGCCCAAGCCCTCGCAAAGTTTTATGAGATTGACCTGCTTTGTGGGTTCGCCCTTTATGGTTCTTCCCGTTGTGGGGTTATCCTGATGCCCCGTCATACCCGTAATGGAGTTATCGAGTATGATAACGGTATTTATGCCTTTATTGTATACAATATCCGAAAGTGCGGTTATTCCCGAATGAATAAACGTGGAATCGCCTATTACGGAAACAAGTTTTTTGTTAAATTCCTTACCCCTTACCTTTGCCATACCGTGGGCGGCGCTTACCGATGCGCCCATACATATTGTGGTGTCTACCGACTGCAACGGTGCAACTGCGCCGAGCGTGTAGCAACCGATATCGCCCGATACGGTAAGCCCCAACTTTTTAAGCACGTAGAACGTACCTCTGTGAGGACATCCGGGACAAAGCACGGGCGGACGCATAGGAATTTGCTCATTAAGAACGGCATACTCGTTGTCTTTACCGTCCAAGACCGCTTTTTTGATCATCGACGGAGTATATTCGCCCAAAAGGGTGAACTTTTCCTTGCCGATAACTTCTACGTTGGCGCTCTTGCAGATTTCTTCTATAAACGGGTCAAGTTCTTCAATTACGAAAACCTTTTCGCATTTGGAAGCAAAATCTCTTACCGCATCCTGTGAAATGGGCCAAACCATACCGAGTTTAAGATAATTTACGCTGTCGCCCAATGCTTCTTTTGCGTACTGATACGTAATTCCCGCACAGATAACACCGATTTTACTGTTATTGTACTCGGTTTTGTTTACTTCTGCGGTTTTTGCATATTCCGTAAGTTTTTCGCTTCTTGCTTCAACTACAACGTGCTTTTTTATGGCATTGCCGGGCATCATTACGTTTTTGGCAATGTTCTTTTCGTAATCTTTTACAGGTACGTCTTTGCGTCCGTTAAGTTCCACAAGGCTTTGCGAGTGGGAAACTCTTGTGGAAAGACGGATGAACACGGGAGTATCGAACTGCTCACTGAGTTCAAATGCAAGAGCGGTATAATCCTTACATTCCTGCGAATCGGAGGGTTCGAGCATAGGTATCTTGGATGCCCTTGCATAATGACGTGAATCCTGCTCGTTTTGCGAAGAATGCATACCGGGGTCATCGGCAACGCAGAATACCACACCGCCGTTTACACCTATATAACTGCCCGTAAACACAGGATCAGCCATAACATTTAAGCCTACGTGCTTACAGCAACTCATTGCTCTTCCGCCTGCGATACCTGCGCCGATTGCCGCCTCTGCCGCAACCTTTTCGTTAGGTGCCCATTCGGTAAAAACCTCATCATATGTTGCCATACACTCGGTTATTTCGGTACTTGGCGTACCGGGATATGATGAAACAAAGTTTACGCCTGCCTCATATGCACCCCGTGCAACTGCGGCGTTTCCCAATAACAGTTTTTTCATTATTCAAATTCCTTTCAGTTTTCTATCTGCTGAGCAACTACGCTTTCACCGCAGTATATTTCCCTCAGTTTTGTTTTTTCTATTTTGCCCGTGGGATTACGGGGAATGGTTGCGAATATTATCTTTTTAGGTCTCTTATACCGAGGAAGTCCCAAACAGAACTCATTTATTTCTTCCTCCGTAAGTTCGCATTTACCTTCGATTATCGCAGCGGCGATCTCTCCGAGCCTCGGGTCGGGCAATCCGATAACCGCAACATCCTTGACTTTACCGTTTGCACGGATAAAATCTTCTATCTGCACGGGATACAGATTTTCGCCTCCGGATATAATAACGTCCTTTTTGCGGTCAACCAAATATATAAATCCGTCGCTGTCTTCCTGTGCCATATCGCCCGTAAACAGCCATTCGCCCCGCAGTACTTCTTCCGTAGCCTTTACGTCATTATAGTAGCACTTCATAACACCGGGACCTTTTACGCAAAGTTCGCCTACTTCGCCCCTGCGCACGGGAATGCCGTTACCGTCAACTATGCGTACGCTCCAACCGTAACCTGCTTTGCCTATTGCACCTATCTTGTTCACATTATCAAGCCCCAAATGTACGCAACCGGGTCCTATGGATTCGGAAAGGCCGTAGTTAGTATCGTACTTATGGTCGGGGAAATATTCAAGCCAACGGCGAATAAGCGACGGCGGTACAGGCTGTGCGCCTATATGCATAAGCCTCCACCCGGAAAGATCGTAATCTTCAATATTTACTTTTTTGCTTTCGATAGCGTCCAAAATATCCTGTGCCCACGGAACCAGAAGCCAAACTATGGTACATTTTTCTTCCGAAACCGCACGGAGGATCCATTCGGGTTTAGTGCCTTTAAGCAACACGGCTTTGCTCCCCGAAAGAAGCGAACCGAACCAATGCATTTTCGCACCCGTATGATAAAGAGGAGGAATGCATAAAAATACGTCATTATGTGTCTGCTTATGATGATTTTGCTCTGCCCGTGCGGAATGGATAAGACTCCTGTGCCCGTGCAGTATGGCTTTGGGAAATCCCGTTGTACCGGAAGAGAAATAAATTGCCGCATCGTCGTCTTCGTTAAGGACAACGTTGGGTGCAACGTCGGAACAGTAGGTAATCATATCATTATAACTGTCGGCAAAGGCAGGGCAGTCTTCGCCAACGTAAAACATATGCCCCACTTTATCAAGCCTGCCGCATATTTCTTCCACCCTGCCCGTAAATTCGGGACCGAAAACAAGCATAGAGCAATCGGCTTTTTCAAGGCAGTACTTTATTTCTTCCGCCGTATATCTGTAATTAAGGGGAACGGCAACCGCTCCGCATTTAAGTATGCCGAAGTATATGGGAAGCCATTCGATTGAATTCATCAGCAGAATTGCGACTTTATCTCCTTTTTTGCATCCCCTTGTCAGTAAAAGGTTTGAAAACCTATTTGCGGTTTTTTCAAAAGCGCCCCAAGTGATCTCACGCTTAAAGGGTTCTCCGGGAAGAGGCTGCATAAGTGCATATTCACGCCACGTTAACCTGCTTTCCGGTTCAAATTTGGGATTGAGTTCCACAAGGGCGACTTCATCTGGAAACTGCGTCGCATTATGGTCAAGCAAATCAACTATCGTCATAAAAATCTTTCCTTTCCGTATAAAAAAACAGCCCTCTGCCTGTTAAGACAGAGGGCGATAATTACCGCGGTACCACCTCTATTGTCGGATCATTTCCGACCTCTCGGGTACGAAAAAATCATACCTTTACGCTTTAACGGGCGCACCCGTTG
>CAZBLS010000049.1:0-850 GCA_964492705.1 uncultured Oscillospiraceae bacterium
TAATAATATATTATAGTATATAACCCGATTATTAGCAAGAAAAAATCATTTAATTTTGATATTCTTTACGGTCAAAGTGTCACCGTCAACCGAAAAAGAAATTTCATAAGAAGAAAAACTCATTTTATAAATGCGGTTTTTGTCGTTTTGATAGGACGGACGGGGATCCTGTGCAAGAATTTCGTAAACGGTGGAAAGTTCTTGGGGTTTGATAATTTTTTTAAAATCTTCGGGAATTACAACGTTTAAGCGATACGGTAATTTTTCGTCGGCGAAACCGCAACAGGCATCGGGATGACTGTCGGTGTAGGAAATATATGGCTTGATATCCAATATGGGCGTGCCCGAGAGCAGGTCAGCACCGGAAACTATCAGTGTGCATTTGTTATCCTGCGTGATTACTTTTTCAAGTTTAACCGAAGAAAGTCCTATTCCGTTGGGGCGAAAAGGCGACCTTGTGGCAAAAACGCCTACACGGGTGTTCCCCCCAAGACGGGGAGGGCGCACGGTAAGGGAAGAATTGACGGGATTTTCGGAAAACTCCCAAAGCAACCACAAGTGCGAAAATTCTTCTATTCCTCTAAATGCATCGGCGGATGCAAATTCTTTTTCGGGTATTATTTCCGACAGCATATCGGGCAAAAGTCCGCTTTGACGGGGAATGCCGAACTTTTCGATAAAGCCGTTATAAATACGGGCAACGGGTTTTGTCATATAAACTCCTTTTTTATAAAGAATAACGGCAAATGCCGATAAAAATTGCAGATATATGCTTGTGACGTTTGAACGGAAAAAGCGTAACGTCGGTTTTAAGAAACGGTACGGCAACAGTGCGAACAAAAATGCTTGC
>CAZBLS010000049.1:950-13056 GCA_964492705.1 uncultured Oscillospiraceae bacterium
TTGCGAGGGCATTTTTGAGAAGTATTAGAAAAGAGCAGAGAGCACGGAACGTGCACGCAAGGCGCAGGCTTGCAAAGTACTTGCGAAACGGTAGACTCCGCTTATTATACCGAAAAATTTTTTCTGATAACCAAACACGCTTATTATAATGCGAGCAAAAATGCTTGCTTGCGAGGGCATTTTTGAGAAGTATTAGAAAAGAGCAGAGAGCACGGAACGTGCATGCAAGGCGCAGGCTTGCAAAAAACTTGTGAAACAAGTATTTCCGCTTTATTATACCGCAAACCCAAAGGCGTAAGCCTTTGTTACGGCATTGCCGTTGTCGCACCGCAGTGCGACGGTTTTAAAGGTTCAATGTTCTCAAACGAAATTTTTAAATTTAAAATGCGACAGCATTTTTTGTCGGCGTTCCACCGCCGACCATTTGAGGTTATTATACCATATTTTTCCGTTGCAATCAAGCAGGCAAGTAAATTCTCTTGACAGAAATTATGCCTTATTGTATAATAATATATGTAAATATGAGGGAGTAATTCGGTGAACAGTGTTCGCTCGGTATTGCCGTCAGCACAGAGGTTTTCTCTCGGTATATCATAAAGGATAAGACTCATATATGTCATTTCAGATATATTTGGGTCTATTTTTCTACCCTTATATAAAAAAAATAAAAAGTGAGGTAAAAAAATGAAAAAGATTATAGTCATTGCAGTTTCGGCAGTTGTAGTTTTGCTGTTGGCGCTTTCGTGTTTTACGGTAGTGCAGGCAGGTTCCACGGGCGTTGTCTTAACGTTCGGTGCGGTTTCGGGCAACGTGCTTTCGGAGGGTCTTCATTTTAAAGTGCCCTTTGTTCAGCAGGTGGTTCAGGTGAATAACAGGACACAAAAAATAGAAGCAAGCGGTACTGCATCTTCAAAAGACTTACAGATCGTAACCTATAACGTTGCTGTGAACTATCACGCAAACAGCGCTTCTTCGGCAGATTTGTATAAGACGGTAGGTTCGGATTATGCCAATATCATTATTTCGCCTGCGATACAGGAAAGCATAAAGGCGGTTGCGGCGCAGTTCACCGCAGAACAGTTGATTACCGAGCGCCAGAGCGTGGGTGAGCAAATTAAGGAAGCACTTGCGGATAAAATCGGCAGTTACGGCATCACGGTTGAAATCTTCAATATTGTAAACTTTGACTTTACCGAAGAATTTAACAATGCCGTTGAAGCAAAACAGACGGCGCAACAGAATGCTCTTAAAGCGGAACAGGACCTTGCCCGTATCGAAGTTGAGGCTAAACAGAAGATAACGCAGGCACAGGCTGAAGCGGAAAGCATTAAACTTATACAGGAAGCACTTTCCACGAGTCCCGATTACGTAGAGTACATAAAGTGGAATAAGTGGGACGGCAAACTGCCC
This sequence comes from uncultured Oscillospiraceae bacterium, assembly GCA_964492705.1. Lineage (GTDB taxonomy): Bacteria > Bacillota > Clostridia > Christensenellales > QALW01 > UMGS1322. Next base: position 2,361 of record CAZBLS010000049.1, read on the forward strand.
TCGGTTATGACCGAGTCGGGCGTAATTGTTGACGTTGGCGATGTTACAAGGGCAACCGAATAATATAAACCGACAAAGTTGAAAACGGATTGCAAAACCGTTTAATGCGATGCGTTCACTGTCAATTAGACAGAAAAGGAAGAGTTAATTGAGAGAATACCACCTTGCTGTGCAGTAGGGCGGTATTTTTTTTGCGCCGTTTCGGTGGTGAGTAATTGGCTGTATCACCGTTGCGAATAGGGAAAATTAAAGTATAGTTTACTCTTAAAACTTTATAAAATCGGTAAAAGAAAGCGGTGAGATTGCAATAGGCGGTATATGTCCGGAAAGAGGAGAAAAGAACCTGTGTTTGTGCTTTTTTAAAACGGCGAAATGTTATCGCAGTGTAGAAGATTGTACTTTTCTGTGCCGAGATTTGACGGACGAGAAACGGAAAGAGCGAAAAAGGTGCTTTTCTCCAAGCGAATTGCTGTTGGTGCGGTGTCAGTGTACTCACGCTGTGCCGAGATTTGACGGAAGAAAAACGGAAAGAGCGAAAAATTCGGGTTTTTTAAACGTCGGATATATGTTGCCGTAAATAAGAGTGTACCTGTGCGGTACTTTTTGCGAAAAAGGCGTATCAAAGTGAGAATAAAGATATTTTTTATTCCACTCCAAAAATCCAACTCTCATCAACCCACCGCTCTAATATATTGCCGAGAGTGACAAAATTTCGCTTTTTCATTAACAGAAGTCTTGCGTTGAAATAACGATGTGTTTACGGCATAACTGATGACGGGATGATAGAACGAATAATCGACAGCGTAACAAAAAAATATCGCCGACACCAAATTGTCACCTTTCAAAATTCCGAAGAACTATGGTAAAACTCACTTTTGACTTATGGCGGTCGATTTTTTTTGCAAAATGTTCGAGAGAGTCAACGGGACGGGATATAAATTCGGAATTGTACTTTTTTGTAAAAACAAGCACCGTAAAAGTTGATTTTACGGTGCTTGTAAATTTTATTGAATTTGTGTTTGTAAGTGCAAAATTTTCGGTTGCGTCGAATTATTTTGCAACTTTTGAAAGTGCGACAATGCGTTCGCAGTTGATTTTCGCCGTGCCGTCATTTTCAAAAAGAGGATCACCGTTTTCGTCAACTGCGATAGTGGGACAAAGCCAACCGCCCTCATCGTGCTCGTTCCAAGCGTAAACGATGGCTGTTTTTGCTTCGCAGTTATCGCTGTGATTTCTTATAAAATCAAAAGCATTGCCTGTAAGAGTGGCAATTTGGTCGGCGGTAGCGTAATCACCCCAACAGTTTTCGTCCACCGTCATCCATTTTACGGGATTGTCAAAACGGGGCTTGCTGTGCCAACCTGCCGAAATTATAGGCACGATATGTCCGCCGTCATCAAGCCAACGTTGCCAATAACTGCGGACGTTGTCCATAGTTTGTGCGAAAGGCACGCCGTTTTCGGCGGAAACGGAATACTGTGAAACCGCATCGCTGCCGTGGGCGTGACCGTCACCCCAAGAATTGTTCATAACCACCGCATATGGTTCGGGAACGTTTGCTTTACGGCAAAACTCTTTGTAGAAATTGATTTCTTCGGCAATCTCGGGCTGATTTTTGCCGTTGCCGAAGTAGAACATTAAAGGTCTGCCGTTGCAAACAGTCATAAAGAAATCTTCTTTAATAAGTTCGGAAAGTTCCTTGCGTGCATATTCGTGACCTATTGCGTTATCGTCAAGAACAGCACAGAATTTAACTTCGTTTCTGCGAGGGTGGGAAGCGTGTATTTTGCGCACTTTTGCCAATACACCGTCATACCAAACGTAGGCAAAGTAGTCGATTCCTGCTATCTTTGCATAATCCAATTCTTGCTCAAAAGTCTTTTCGGTATATTCGTTTATAACGATCTTTCCGTCTTCAACCGTTGAAAAAAACGGTGCTCGAAAGTGATATTCCCTTGGGGAAAGGGAGCGTTCCACTTGCGAAAGAATGCTTAAATCGCTTTCGTTTCTGCCGTACCAAGCATCCCAACGGATTGCTCCCAGTGTTATTTTATTGCTCATTTGTTTCCTCTGTTTTTTCTGATTTCTTCTTTTTTACAAGAATGATAACAACTACCGCACCTACTGCAACAACGGCAACTGCTGTGATTACTACGGGGAGAACCCAGCCGTTGTTCTTTTCGTTTGCGGGAGGTGTAAGTTCGTCCGTTGCGGTGGGATCATCGGTTACGGGTGCATCGGTAGCACTTGTGTTGCTGCCGCTTATTTCGATTTTGCCTTGAAGATTACCGTTTTTGTAATTGTCGATTGCTCTTTTTACAGCCTGTATTCTCTCGTCGTTTACTTTCGGAGTGCCGTCGCTTTCGAAAAGTTGGTTGCCGTTTTCGTCAACTGCAATAGTGGGGCAAAGCCAACCGCCCTCATCGTGTTCGTTCCAAGCGTAAATGAGTGCGGTGTTTGCCATACTCATTTCCCTTACACCGTCCTGCTGTAAATACTGAATGGTATATTCGATCTCTTCCTGAATTTCGTCGGGAGTAGCATATTCAACCCAATCATCTTCTTTTACGGCACCCCAAGATACCTGGTTTTCAAATCTTGTTCCGTTGTGCCAGCCTGCCGACATTGTGGGGACGATCTGCGCACCTGTTTTGCGCCAAGTTTCCCAAGATTCGTAGGTCAGTTGAAGAAGGTCTTTAAAAGGAACTCCGCCCGTGGTTGCGGGAGCGTATTTCGATACTGCATCGCCGAAAACTTTAAGGTGATCGCCTGCGGAACGGTTCATTACTACTGCGTAAGGTTCCGGAATGCCCAAGTATTTGCATACTTGGCGATAATATTCGATATCCTCGCCGATGGCGGAAAGATTTTCTGACGTACCGAAGTAGTACATAAGGGGACGACCGCCCAAAACCGTCATATAGCACTCATCTTTAAGCAGAGAAAGCAGTTCTTTGTGGGCGTAATCTTTGCCGATAGCGTTGTTGTCAAGAAGAACGCACATTTTTACGTCATTTTTGTATTTGCTCGTTTTGTGGAAGTTGTGGGCTTTTGCCATACTTCCCTCGTACCAGACGTATGCAAAGTAACTAAGTCCGGCTTCTTTTGCGTACTCCATTTCCTTATCGAAAATTTCCTGCGTGTATTCGGGAATGTAAATATTGTTATCTTCCGTTACCTGTGCAAAGAAAGGTGCACGGAAATGGTATTTTGCCGGAGAAAGGGATTTTTCAACCTGTTTGAGAATGTTTGCGTCACCGCTGTCGTGACCGTACCACGCATCCCAACGTATTGCACCGATTGTTGTGGTTTCTTCCCTTGTGTATGCGGTGGGATTGAGATGTACCATTTCTACGTCGGGAAGATTTATTTTTTCAACTTTTTTGCCGTTCTTTTCGCCTGTTTTTACAAGGGTGAGGTCATCAATGTGAATATCGATACCTTTGTTGCTTCCGTTAAAACACTGGGGATATACCGCAACTGCACTTACGGTGTCAACGTCAACGTCAATTGTTTGGTTGAAAACAAATTCCGTCCAAGAAGTGGTGAGTTTTTTATAACCCGTGGTAAAATATCTTACACCGTTTGAGGTAGTTACTCTTATAACGAGCATACCCTGTGCGGTGGAATCTTCCGTATCAAGACGGCACCAAAGACTGCCTTTGTATTTACCGGGACCCCATTCGATATAGGTGTCGGTAAGATCCTGATAAACCGTGGAATACTGTCCGCTTCTGCCTAAAAGAGCCATACCGTATTCACCGCTATGAGCGTATTCGTCGGTAACTTCCAGTGTGGAGTTTCCTTCTTTTTTCCAACCTGATTCATCGCCTTCTTCAAAGTTGCCGTTAACGGTAAGTTCTTCCGGCTCAGCCGAAACGGTAAAAGTAAATGCCGTTAAAAGCAAAGTGAGGGCAAGAATAAGAGATAATACTTTTTTCATATTATGCCTCCGATTTTTTATTCAAGAATAGTATAACACCGCATATTCGCTATTTTCAACGATAATTTAACTGTTTACACGCAATATTTCAAGATTTTCAGTTAAATTTGACAATGAAGCCTGCTCGGGAAGCAATAATTTTTCCCGTTGCCTGTAATCGGGGAGAATTTGCGCTACCAATCCGTAAAATTCACGGCTGTGATTCGGATGAACTATGTGGGCAAGTTCGTGTACGGTTACATACTCGACCGCTTTAATCGGGTAGAAAAGAAGATATTTTGAAAATGCGATTCTGTCCCCTGTACAACTGCCGAACCGTCCTTTTGCGCTCGTTATCCGTATACTTTTCGGTGCAACGCTCATTTTCGGTGCGTAACGGGCAACCGCTACGGACATTGCGCTTTTTGCCATAGCAGGTAATCCGTCTATTGCGTCGGCTGATAGATAGACTTCCGCACGGCTTTTTGCATAGGGAAGACGTTTTTCTGCCCAAGAGATATGCTCTTCAATAAAATTTGCAATTTTTTCGTCGGAAACAAACGACGGTGCTTTTATAACAACTTTGCCGTCGGGAGTAATCTGCATCGAAAGAGATTTCCTGTTTGAACGGATTACTTTGTATTCCATATTTTTTTCACCTCGTACAGTTTAATGTTTCACGTGAAACATTTATGTTCCGAATACTGCTCCGCCTTTCGGGGGGAGTAACAGATAATAACCGTTTTCACGTTCGCTGAATTGCACTCCTCCGCCGTTGTCGAGGAGCAGTCGGGGCATTTTTGTGAAATATGTTATATCCAGCATTGTTTCAACGGTGCTGTCGGACACGTTTATAAGTACGTAACGCATATCTTCTCCGTGCTTTCTGCGGATGCTGATAAGGGAACCTGCATAATCGAGGGACAGAGAACCGTATTTGAAACAGGGACAGTTGTGAATTTTTGCAAGATCTTTATACCACCGTGTCAATTCGCAATTTTCATTGCCCCAAGGAAAAGGCTTGCGGTTAAAGGGGTCTTTGCAACCTGTGAGCCCTGCTTCGTCGCCGTAATATATGCAGGGCATACCGGGTAGGGAAAATATAATAAGTGCCGCAAGTTTTGCGGATTCCGTTGCTTGAAGTAAAATCTTACGGTCAACGGTGAAATATGCCTGCTCTTCACGGGAAAGTTTTGAAGTGTCGGCGGAAAGTGCCGTAATTATTCTATCCACGTCGTGGGTTGAAACGAAATTCATCAAGCTGTTGAAAGTTGCTTCGGGGTAGTGCTCTCGGAGAGAAAGCACGTTACGGCAGAAATCCGCCGTGCTTATTTCTTCGCGAAGAAGTTTGACCGTTGCATTGCGCAAAGGGTAATTCATCACTGTGTCAAGTTCGTTGCCGAAAAGAAACTCTCTTTGCTTGCCGTAACTGATTTTGGTAGAAGCGTCTTCCCAAACTTCGCCTATTATAAGGGCTTCTTTGTCTTTTGCCTTTACGGTTTTTCGCAGTTCGCCGATAAACGAATCGGGTAATTCGTCGGCAACGTCCAAACGCCAACCGGATGCGCCTCGGTTCATCCACTGCACGGCAATGCCGTCATCGGAATTTAAAATATAGTTGCGGTAGGATGGCTCGTTTTCATCCACGCAGGGAAGAGACCAAATGCCCCACCAACAATCGTATTTGTCGGGGAAACGTTCAAATTTATACCATTTTCGATAAGGAGAGTCTTCCGATTGGTATGCGCCAACCGTGGAATATTGGTTTTCTCGGTTAAAGTACTTGCTGTTACTGCCTGTATGAGAAAACACGCCGTCGAGAATGATGCGTATTCCGTAACGTCTTGCCTCGGCGCATAGGGAGATGAAATCTTCCTTTGTGCCTAAAAGAGGGTCGATTTCTTCATAATCACCTGTGTCATAGCGGTGATTTGAATACGCTTGGAATATGGGATTAAGGTAAATAACGTCCACGCCCAAGGATTTTAAGTAACCGAGTTTGTTTTCAATGCCCTTTAAATTACCGCCGAAGAAATCGTCGGCAGGGTAGTATCCTTTTTCTTCATCGATCTGCCAATCGGGCATTTCGGAAAAACTTCCGTGCATTTTTTTGTTGTCCGTATCGCCGAAATCGGGATTTCTGTAAAATCTGTCGGGGAAAATTTGATACATAACACTGCCCTGTGCCCAAGAGGGAATGGTAAAATCTTTATCATACACGGTCAGAAGAAAACTTCTGTCGGTGTGGGGGTGAAGGTGAATTTCACATTCGCCACCCAAACCGTCGGACGGGGCACACAGATAGTAAGGACGAACAGGGGTGTTTACGGTAAACTGATACCAAATAAGCCCCGATGTTTCACGTGAAACATTTATTGTGTATTCGTCAAGAAAATCACCGTATGGCGTTGAAGCAAACGTGTGCTTTTGCGTCATATTAAGCAGTTTTTCACGGCCGTCCTCCCAAAGGCGCAGAGTAACGCCGTAAGCATCGAGCACGTGCGGAACGAGTACACGCAAAAGTGCCGTGCCGTCTGTGGGGATCGCACCTGACGGCGATTTAAAATACGAATCGTGTGAATTGAATTTTATACCTCTGTAAGGTTCCATATTTTTTTGTTATACTCCCGTATACTGCGGTCACTTGAAAAGAAGTGAGAGCGAGCGGTATTTGTTACGGCTTTTTCAAACCAAGATGCTTTGTCCGAATAAAGTGTTTCCATTTTTTCATACGTCTGTACGTAGGCGGAGAAGTCCGCAAGGCAGAGATAGGGATCGGGAGATCCGCCCTCGCCGTCCAAAAGATAATTTTTCAAACTTGAAACGTCACCGCAGAGCGTGCCGTCGGCAAGAGAATCTATTACTCGGCGGAGCATTGCGTTTTGCTCATAGCAGTCTCTCGGACGGTAGGCGTTGGGGTTGGAGAGCGCTTCCGCTTCATTTGCACGGAGTCCGAAAATAAAAATATTTTCGTCGCCCAAGATTTCACGCATTTCCACGTTGGCTCCGTCAAGAGTGCCGAGAGTCAGTGCACCGTTCATCATAAATTTCATATTGCCCGTGCCGGAAGCCTCTTTGCCTGCCATGGAGATCTGCTCGGAAATATCCGCCGCAGGCATAAGCAACTGTGCATTGGAAACACTGTAATTTTCAATAAATACGACTTTTAAAATTCCGTTTACGGCGGGGTCGTTGTTTACAAGGTCGGCAACGGAGTTAATAAGGTTGATTAGCTGCTTTGCACGCACGTATCCGGGAGATGCTTTTGCACCGAAAATAAAGGTGGCAGGTGCGTGTTTTGCGCCGTTGTCTTTAATGTCAAAGTAGAGATAAAGTATTTTCAGCACGGCAAGCATTTGACGTTTATATTCGTGCAAGCGTTTAACCTGTATATCGAATATGGAATCGGGGTCAACGTCAATGTTGTTATGCTTCTTTATATATTCAGCAAGGCGAACCTTGTTTTGCCTTTTAACGGAAGCGAATTCACGGCAGAAAGACTCGTCTTTTGCTTTTTCTTCGATACTTGCGATAAGGGAAAGGTCGGTTTGCCATTTGTCGGTGTTAAGAGTACGGGTCAAAAGATCCGCAAGCAAGGGGTTCGACTGACGGATCCACCTGCGAGGAGTAACTCCGTTGGTGATGTTTACAAGTTGGTCGGGATTTAAGGGAATGAAATCCTTAAAAAGTCCGTTTTTCAAAATATCCGTATGCAGCGCGGAAACGCCGTTGACTTTGTGACAGCAGGAAAGGCAGAGATTTGCCATATTAACCTGTCCGAATGCCATAGGTGACATCATATCGACTTTTGCTTTGTCGCCTGAATAAACGGCAAGTGCACGGTCTCTGAAACGGCGGTCGATTTCGCAAATAATGCCGTAAATACGGGGCAAAAGGTTTTCCATTAAGTATGAAGGCCATTTTTCAAGAGCCTCCCACATAATCGTGTGGTTCGTGTAAGAGAAAACTTTTGAGCAGATTTCCCACGCTTCGTCCCAACCGAGACCTTCGGTATCCACAAGCAAGCGCATAAGTTCGGCAATGGCGATTGCAGGGTGAGTATCGTTTATTTGCACGGCAACGTAATCGGGAAGTGCACGTACGTCAAGGCCTAATTTTTTGTGGCGTGAAAGCATATACTGCAACGTGGCAGAGGTGAAAAAGTACTGCTGTTTAAGGCGCAAACTTTTTCCGTTGTTATGGGAATCGTTGGGATAGAGCACTCGTGAAATAGTTTCGGCAAGTTCTTTTTCTTGGCTTGCTCGGATATAATCGCCCTGTCCGAAATACGACATATCGAAATAAATGGGCGAGCGTGCCGACCAAATGCGCAAGGTGTTTACTATTCCGTCTTTTCCTCCGCAAACGGGAATATCATAAGGCATGGCAAGAACTTTATTTGCATTCTCGGTTTTGTGGCACATTTTTCCGTTTTCGTCAAAATATTCCACTACGTTGCCGTAAAAAGATATTTCAAATTGCTCTTCGTTGTGGGGGATTTCCCAAGCACAGCCGTCGGCAAGCCAGTTGTCGGGCATTTCAATCTGTATTCCGTCAACGATCTTCTGTCTGAAAAGACCGTAATCGTAGCGAATACCGCATCCGATAGCGGGGAGAGACAGGGATGAAAGCGAATCGAGGAAGCAAGCGGCGAGCCTGCCGAGACCTCCATTGCCCAAACCTGCATCCTGTTCCACTTCTTCCAAGTCCGCAAGGTCGATACCTACCGTTGCAAGGGCATTTTTAAAATTGTCGTATTCGTTTAAGGCAAGAAGATTAGCACCTAAAAATTTACCCATTAAAAATTCAAGGGAAAGATAATACACCACTTTACTTTTGTTCTCTTCGGCTTTTTTGTTTGTTTCAATCCACTGCTCCATTATTTCGTCACGGGCAAGCATAGAAACGGCTTTGTATAACTGCAATCTTGATGCATTTTCGATACTTACGCCGAAATTTCCTTTTAATTTTCGGGTAAGACCCTCAATAATTTTTTCTGTATTCATTTTTTACCTCCTGTAAGATCTTTGTAAATATCATAGTATAATTTACCGCTTTTTTGCCAAGAAAAGTCTTCTCGCATAGCGTTTTTTTGCATTTTTTTAAATAAAAATTTGTCCTCAAAAGCGTTGCAGGCACGAAAAACGGCGTTTTTGAAACTTTCTTCGGAAAAAAAGTCAAAAGTAAAGCCGTTGCCGCCGATGGAAATATCTTTAACCGTGTCTTTTAAACCGCCGCAACTGTGTACTATGGGAAGAGATGCGTACTTCATTGCGATAAGTTGAGAAAGTCCGCAAGGCTCAAAACGGGACGGCATAAGGAAAAAATCGCATCCGGAATATATGCGCCGTGCAAGTTTAACGTCAAAACCGATATGTGTTTTGACCCTATCGGGAAATTCTCGGGATAGGGAAAGAAGAAAATCTTCGTACTTTTTATCGCCCGTGCCTAAAAAAACGAATTGTGAGGCGGTAGACGAAAGAATTTCGCAAATTGAATTTTCAATCAGTTCGATTCCCTTTTGGTGGCAAAAGCGTGCGATAAATGCAAAAACGGGAACGGAACTGTCGGTAGAAAATCCGGATTCTTTTTGCAACGCTTTTTTGCATACCGCTTTGCCCGAGAAATTCTTTACAGAATAATTCTTTTCCGTAAAAGCGTCGTTTTCGGGATTGAACTCTTCACCCAAGCAGTTAAGTATGCCCGTATAGTCCTTTGAACGCATTTGCAAGACACCCTCTAAGCCCTCGCCGTTTTCGGGCAAAAGCGTTTCATTGCGGTACGAGGGGCTGACGCAGGTAATTTTGTCGCCGTAGAGAAGTCCGGATTTGAGGAAACTGCAATTTCCGTAAAATTCAAGTGTGTCGGGTGTGTACAGAGAATCGGGAAATGCAAAAAGTTCTTTCAGCATATTAAAATCGCACAGACCTTTGTAGCACAGATTGTGTACTGTAAAAACCGTTTTTATTTTATACGGGGAATTTTTAATAAACAGCGGAATAAGTCCCGTTTGCCAATCATTGCAGTGCAGTATGTCGGGCAAAATTCCCATATCGGGCAAAAATTCCACAATTGCTTTTGAAAAAAAGGCAAATTTTTCCCCATCGTTATATCCGTAAATATTCTCTCCGCCGAAATAATGGTTGTTTTCGATAAAATAAGTTTTAACACCGTCAAATTCGGTTTCGGAAAGAACGGCAACATACTTGCGCCAACCTAAAAGGATTTCCTTTTCGGCAATTTTATGTGCGGGAAAGTCAAGCGTGAATTTATATCTTGGAATGACCCTTGCCACCGCACAGTACTTGCTTATTTCTTTCGGCAGTGCGCCGATAACGTCTCCGAGACCGCCAACTTTTGCAAACGGTGCGCATTCTGACGAAGCAAAGAGTATTTTCATTATACCTCCGCAAAAAGACAAAAACTCTTTAATAATATTTTACCATACCGGAGAGAGATTGTAAAGATTTTATTTTACATGTGTGAAAATAAAATACTTTAAAGTGAAAATCGGAGGAAAAAGATGAAATTTACGCACAAAGTGCTTATAGTTGTTTCTTTTTGGAGGGAAATGTGGTATAATAACCTCAAACAGTCGGCGGTGGAACGCCGACAAAAATGCTGTCGCATTTTAAATTTAAAAATTTCGTTTGAGAACATTGAACCTTTAAAACCGTCGCACTGCGGTGCGACAACGGCAACGCCGTAACAAAGGCTTACGCCTTTAATTTTACGGTATAATAACCTCAAACAGTCGGCGGTGGAACGCCGACA
>CAZBLS010000050.1:0-12996 GCA_964492705.1 uncultured Oscillospiraceae bacterium
ATATAATATAGGTAAACTATATTTATATAATCCGTAACTGTTTTTTATAGGTTTTATATTAAGTAATTTTATTTCATCACGGAGGAATTTTATGAGAAGAATCGCAATAATGGACATCGGATCGAATAATGCAAGGTTGAATTTGGTGTATATCTACGATAACGGCAGTTACCGTATAGCAGACCAAATTAAGGAACCCGTACGTATTATTTCGGATATGGGGCACGACAACATTATCAAACCCCGCAGAATACAGCAACTTATCAAGACCATACAACTGTTTAAACGCCTTTGCGTCGCAAACGGCATCGAACAGATGTTTTCTTACTGCACGGCGGCTGTAAACCGTGCGGCAAATCAAAGGTCATTCCTTGATGAAATATATGCTACCACACAGGTTCAGCTGGAAGTTCTCACCGGCGAAAAAGAGGGTACTCTTGCATTCCAAGGCGTTATCAACACAATGGATATGGATAACGGCTTGATTATGGATATCGGCGGAGGAACGACTCAACTTATCCACTTCGAAAAGCGTGCGATAAAGAATGTGGTAAGTTTGCCTTTCGGCACGGTAACGCTTACCGAACTTTTCGGCCTTGCGGACAAGGTTAAGCAGGAACAGATAGACGCTATTGAAGAATTCTACCGTAACGAACTGAAAAAAGTACAGTGGCTTGATACCGTCAAGGGACTTCCGCTTATCGGTGTCGGCGGATCGTTCAGGAATTTGGGCAAGATTATGCGTATGAAGACCAAGAGAGATATCGGTACGCTGCATAATTATGCCATTCGCACCAAAGAAATCGATTCCCTTTACGAGAATATGTGCAAACTTGACCTTGACAGGCGTATGAAGATAAAAGGTCTTTCAAACGAAAGGGCAGACGTATTCCTTGCTGCATTTGCCGCAATTAAAACAACGGTTAAATTTATCGAAACCGAGGACGTGTTTATTTCCTGTTGCGGTCTCCGTGACGGCGTTATGTTCGAGCAGATCGATCCTCAACTTGCAACCCGCCCCGTTCAGCACGTACTTGATTCTTCTCTGTTAAACGTTTTGGGACTGTTCCAAGAAAACGTTGCTCATGCCGAAAACGTGTCTAAACTGTCGGTTATGATGTTTGAGCAACTCCGTCAGTTACATAAACTGCCCAATTCTTATATGAAAGTTATAAAAACTGCGGCAACTCTTCACGATATCGGTACTACGGTTAAGTATCACGACCACCATAAGCACAGTTTTTATATGATTCTCAATTCCAATATCTACGGTCTTACCCACAGGGAACATTTGCTCAGTGCATTCGTTGCCCTTGCGCACCGTAAAAACGAAATTAAAAAGGAATGTCAGCGTTATTCGGAAATGATCTCAAACGATGATCTGCTCCTCATTTACAGGCTTGCGGTACTTGTGCGCATTGCGGAGAGTTTCGACCGTGCAATGGACGGTATTATCGAATCCGTTTCCTGCGACATTTTGGGCGACTCGGTTATTATGAAAACGCAGACGGACAAGGATGCTTCGTTGGAAATCAAAGACGCCCTTACTTGCGGAGATATGTTTAAAAAGGCATACGGCAAAAATCTTGTTATACTTTAATCGGTGGCTATTATGGAATTTATTAAAGACAGAATATTTATTAAAGACGGAATTGAAATAGTTTCATCCGACAAAGATGCGAAAAAAGGAACAATAAGTTATTCTATACTTTCGGCGCATAACGTTTCAAATGACGGTAATAAACTTAAAATCAAGTTCGATGCGCTTGTTTCGCACGATATAACGTATGTGGGTATTATACAGACCGCACGAGCTAGCGGGCTTAAAAAATTTCCCCTTACCTACGCACTTACCAACTGTCACAACAGCCTTTGCGCCGTTGGAGGTACGCTTAATGAAGACGATCATATGTTCGGTCTTTCGGCGGCTAAAAAGTACGGCGGAATTTACGTTCCTCCTCATCTTGCGGTAATTCATTCCTATGCCCGAGAAGAACTTGCTTCCTGCGGAAAAATGATACTCGGCTCCGACAGCCACACCCGTTACGGTGCGCTGGGTACAATGGCGATAGGCGAGGGCGGACCCGAACTTGTTAAGCAGTTGCTTGAACGCACTTACGATATTGACTATCCCGAAGTTATTGCCGTTTATTTAACGGGAAAACCGAAAGACGGGGTAGGTCCTCACGACGTGGCTATTGCTATGTGCAAGAAAGTTTTTGCCGACGGTTTGGTTAAAAACAAGGTTCTTGAATTTGTGGGACCCGGTATTGCAAATCTTTCAGTGGATTTCAGATGCGGTATCGACGTTATGACTACCGAGACTACTTGCCTTTCTTCCGTTTGGATGACCGATGAAAAGGTAAAAGAGTACTATACCGTTCACGGCAGAAGTGAAGATTACAGAGAACTCCGTCCCGAGCCTTTGGCTGAATATGACGGAATACTGAAAATAGACCTTTCCGAGATAGAGCCTATGATAGCACTTCCGTTCCACCCGAGCAACGCTTATACTATCAGGGAATTTAAGGCTAATGCCAAAGAAATTTTGGCAAAACTCGACATGGATATAAAAGAAAAATATCCCAATGTCAATTGCTGTGTTTCCGATAAACTTAAATCTGACGGATTTCACGTAGATCAAGGCGTTATAGCAGGTTGTGCCGGCGGTATCTTCGGCAATATAACTGCGGCAAACGATATTTTAAAAGGCAAAAGCACGGGTAATGGCGAGTTCTCACTCAACGTATATCCGTCAAGCCAAAGCGTATATCTTGACCTTGTGGAAAAAGGCGTTATATCGGACCTTATGGAAAGCGGTGCGATAATAAAAACTGCGTTCTGCGGTCCTTGCTTCGGCGCAGGCGACGTGCCCTCCAACAATGCTTTCTCAATACGTCACACTACCCGCAACTTCCCCAACCGTGAGGGCAGTAAACCGGGTGAGGGACAACTTTCTCTTGTGGCGCTTATGGATGCAAGGAGTATTGCCGCAACTGCCGCAAACGGCGGTGTTTTGACCGGTGCAGATGAAGAAAATACGGAATATACTTCCTATGATTACAAATATCACAGGGATATTTACGTAAAACGTGTTTATGACGGAAGAAATAATGCTGATCCCGACGGCGAACTTGTGTTAGGTCCCAATATTGCCGATTGGCCCGAACTTAAAAGAATGCCCGAACAGGTGCTTTTGCAACTTTGCTCGGTACTTAATGACCCCGTAACCACTACCGACGAACTTATTCCCTCGGGCGAAACAAGTACGCTTCGGTCAAATCCCTATAAACTTTCAAGATTTACACTTTCCCGTAAGGACCCCGAGTACGTTTTCCGTGCCGACGAAGTTGCCGAGACGGAAAACGGTGATAAAAAAGAATTACTTTTCGCTCAACTGAATAAAATAGAGAATATACATATATCCGACTGCGTTTTGGGCAGTGCGATATATGCGGAAATGCCCGGTGACGGTTCTGCAAGGGAACAGGCGGCAAGTTGCCAAAAAGTTCTCGGCGGATGGGGCAATATTGCAAAGGAATATGCAACGAAGCGTTACAGAAGCAATCTTATTAACTGGGGTATATTGCCATTGCTATTAAAGCAAGACGTTGCTTTTGAGTGCGGAGATAAAGTGTTCCTGCCAAGCGTACGCAAGAGCCTTGAAAAAGGTGAAGAAAACGTTGAAGCATACCTTATCAGAGGCGAAAAAGCGGAAAAGATTTCCCTTTCACTTGTACCTATGACAAAAGATGAGCGTGATATATTGCTCAGCGGAGGACTTATCAATTACTATTCATCCGAAAAGCAGGAGGAAAACTGATGGGATTTTTTACACGGGATCTCGGTATTGATTTAGGTACTGCAAATACCCTTGTTTATATGAAGGGCAAGGGAATTATTATAAGAGAACCGAGTGTTGTTGCCGTAAAAGTAACGGGAAGCCGTAAAGAAGTGCTTGCCGTAGGCGAACAGGCTAAAAATATGATAGGCAGAACACCGGGCAATATTGTTGCGGTAAGACCTTTACGTGACGGCGTTATTGCCGATTTTGATGTTACTGCCGCAATGCTTTCGGATATTATCCACCGTGCAATGCCGAGAATATTTTCACTTACCCGTACGCGAGTTGTAATTTGCGTGCCCTGCGGTGTAACGGGCGTTGAGCGTAAAGCCGTTGAAGACGCCGCAAAAAATGCAGGTGCAAGTCACGTGGTTATAATGGAAGAACCCAAAGCAAGTGCTATCGGTGCAGGTCTTCCCATAAACGAACCGTCGGGATGTATGATCGTTGATATCGGAGGCGGTTCGAGTGAAATGGCTGTTATTTCCTTGGGCGGAATTGTCGTTGCGAAATCTTTGCGCATTGCGGGTAATAAACTCGACGATGCGATAATGAACTACGTTAAACGTGAATTCAACCTTGCAATCGGAGAGCGTACAAGTGAAAATATAAAAGTTCAAATCGGTTCGGCATATCCATGCGGAGACGAACAGTCGATGGATATCAGGGGCAGAGACCTTGTTTCTGGTCTTCCCAAAACGGTTACCATAACATCTTCACAGGTTCGCGAAGCACTCAGGGAACCGCTTATGGCGATAATCGACGCAGTTAAAATGACGCTTGAAGACACTCCGCCGGAACTTGCCGCAGACATTATGGAAAGAGGCATCTACCTTGCGGGTGGCGGTGCGCTTCTTACGGGTATGGATACTCTTATTAAGTACGAGACGGGTATGCCCGTAGTCATTGCCGACAGTCCTCTTGACTGCGTTGTTACAGGCGCAGGCAGAGCACTTGACGACCTTGACTATATTTCGTAAAATATGAAAACTCGCAAGCGTAACAAAATAATCAAATACGTTGCCGTTGGCTTGGCGGTGCTTATAACACTGTTGCTTGTTTCTTTTAACAGCGGAGTTGCTTTTTTGGAAAAGGTTTCGGGGTATGTTGTTACGCCCGTAGTTACTTTTGCAGGTTCTGCCATTGACGGCGTAGGCAATTTCTTCGCAAGTTTCGGTCAAAGAATGCAACTTAAAGAAGAACTTGCAAAGGCACAGGAAAAAATCGCTCAACTTGAAAACGTGCAGAGTATCGCAGACGAAGTTAAGGCGGAAAACGAACGGTTGCTTGCACTGTTTAACGAAAGCGAAAAATATCCCGAGTTTTCCTATGAATACGCAAAGATAATCGCACGGAGCGTGGACGATTACAGTGCCACTTATACTTTGAATAAAGGCTCTGCTGACGGTATAAGCGAAAATATGACCGTTGTTGCATCGGGAGGTCTTGCAGGCAAGATTGTTGAAGTATCGGAAAATACAAGCATTCTTTTGGCTGTTACCGATTCCCGTTGCGGTGTGCCCGCACTTTCGGAAGAGAGCAGAGATAGGGGAATAGTAAAGGGAGTTGCATCTTCGGGTACGACCGCAGGATATTGCAGTATGACGCAACTTTCCGCTAACTCCATAATCAAACCCGGTGACTCCATAATCACCTCGGGTGAGGGTGAAGTTTTCCCAAAAGGCATAACGGTAGGCAAGGTTACGGAGGTTTCAACGGGCAACGGCGATAGAATTACCGCATCTGCCAAAGTTGTTCCTGCGGTGGATTTCGAACATTTGGAAAGCGTGCTTATTATTGTCGGCACGGGGGAAGAATAGTTATGCGTTCCTTTACTTTGGTGCTTATATCGTTTGTAGCGTGCATATTACATATTGCTTTGTCACCTGTGACGGCAATATTTACAGCAAAGATAGATTTTATTATGATTTCGGTTGTGCTTATTGCTCTTTTTACGGAGAATTGGT
Source organism: uncultured Oscillospiraceae bacterium (assembly GCA_964492705.1). Lineage (GTDB taxonomy): Bacteria > Bacillota > Clostridia > Christensenellales > QALW01 > UMGS1322. Next base: position 5,812 of record CAZBLS010000050.1, read on the forward strand.
ATTCACCTGTGCTGTGCGCTGTTTATTCGGGGCTTGCGGTGGATATTTTAACGCAACCGAGCACGTTTATAAATACGGGTATCTACCTGTTTGTAAGTTTGCTTGCTTCGGCAGCGGTAAAGATTTTCCGTGCAAAGTCATTTGCTACGGCAGGCTTGGGCGTACTGTGCGCAGTGGGTGTAAAGCATTTACTGTACGTTTTCGTACTTTACGTTATGCGCCTTTCAAGCGAACTCACTCTTGCAACGTTTTTTAGGGGAATACCCTCGGCACTGTATTCCGCCGTTATAGCGGTAGGTATGTATTTTGTGTATAAATGCATATTCGATATCCCCTTTATGCAAGAAAAAAATGAAAATGAAGGTAATTTTTTAGGCTGAAATGAAACTTTTACGCAGAGAAGACAGTGATACGAATATTAAACGCAGTATCGTAATGATAGTTGCGTTTATTCTTGCGTTTATTGTACTTGCCTGCGCTCTTGCCGACTTGCAGATAATAAGGCGTCAGGATTACGTACAGGCTGCTTCGGTTAAACATACCCGTACGCTTAAAATCGACGGTTCAAGGGGAAAGATACTTGATACCAACGGTATTCCTCTTGCGCAGGACGAAGTAAGTTACAATCTTGAATTTTACCGTGAATACAACTTAAAATCCGAACGGAAAACATATACCGATTCCATAATTTTTGCATTGGAACTTATCAGCCGTTACGGCAGGGAGTATACTTCTTCCTTTGCCATTGCAAAAAACGAAAACGGCGAATTTGTGTTTTCGTGGGGTGACGTAAGCGAAGAAACTGCGCAAAAGAGGGAAAAAACTTGGCGCAGTGACTTCTATTTTGCCGACAAAAAAGGTCTCAAAATGAACTGTGAAGAAATGTACAGGGCATTGAGAGAAAGATACGAACTTCCCGAAGACCTTTCCGATGAGACCGCATTTAAAGTTTTGGGAATTTGGCAGGACAGTATTCAGTCGTATTGGTCTTCAAAGTCCATAACGGTGCTTAAAAATATCGGCTCGGAACTTGCGGCTGCAATTGAAAGTTACGGATACGAACTTTCGGGATTTAACGTTACCGAAAAATCTTTGAGGGTCTATCCCCAAGGTACGGTAGCAAGTCACGTTGTGGGGTATTTGGGCAGAATAACTTCGGATAATATCGATTATTATAACGAATTGAAGTATGACCTTGACAGTTTTGTAGGCGTTTCGGGCATTGAAAACGTTATGGAAACGTATCTTACGGGTAGCAGCGGAAGCAGAATCGGGTCCCGTGTGGTCGAGGTTACAAGCGGCGGACGCATTTTAAGCGAAATTTCGTATAATGCTCCAAAAAACGGCGATAACGTATACTTGACGCTTGATATAAATCTTCAAAGAGTTGCCGAAAAGGCTCTTAGGAATAATATCGCAATAATCAATGCCCGTCAGCAGGAACTATACAATAAAAACAAAGCCAAATACGATGCTATTGCCAACGGACGTGAAATAAAGTTCGCACAGGTTGGTGCGGTTGTTGTTATGGATGCAAAAAACGGTGACGTTCTTTCCCTTGTAAGTGAATCCAACTTTGACCCCAACTTGTTTGCAAAGGGAATTACGCAGGAAGAGTACGATGCCATTATCAATGACGGAACAAAGCCGATGTTCAATAAGGCGATAAGTTCTTCCGATACGCCCGGTTCCATATTTAAACTTTGTGTTTCTCTTGCAGGTCTTGAAGAGGGCGTTATTACCGCTGACGAAAGAATAACCGATTTGGGTGAATACAAAAAGTACGTTTCGGGTACAAGCAAAGGTCCTATGTGCGGTTGGTACAGAGACAACGGCGAAACTCACGGCAGTATAAACGTAGTAAGTGCAATAAACTATTCCTGTAACTATTTCTTCTATGAAGTTGCCGACAGGCTCGGTATCGAGAAGATAAAAAAATGGGCGGCAAATCTCGGGCTTTTGGATAAAACCAATATTGAACTTACAGGCGAAAAAGCAGGTATCGTAGGCGACCAAAAAACACTTTACGATTCCGAAAGAGATATAAACGCACAGGATACAAGTATGCCGTATCTTGTTTCAAAACAGATAAGAGGATATATAGAAACCTGCGCAAGTAAGTCGAATGTTACATTGACCGACCTTGAAATAAATTCCATAATCACAAGATGCTTTAAAATGGTGGGTAATACACGTGCACAGATCGTAAGTGACCTTGCCAAAATTCTTGTTGAGGGATACGGACTTTCAAAATCGTACGTGGATGCCTATACAAAGTGGGATATATACAGTTCTATCGTACAGGTTACGTGGACACCTACCACTACCATACAGACGGGTATCGGGCAGAGTATAACAACTGTTACGCCAATAGCGGTTGCAAGGTATATTGCGGCACTTGTAAACGGCGGATATGTGTACGATGCTCATATAGTGGATAAAGTCACCACTGCCAACGGAGAACTTGTGTATGAACAGAATCCTACGCTTGTACGCAAACTCGATATTAACGAAAATAATCTGAAAGTTATCAAACAGGGAATGAAAGAGATGGTTTCGGAATCCGAGGACCATTATTCATCCACTGCAAGGAACTACTTCAATAAGTTTAAATATAAAGACCAAATGGGCGGAAAAACGGGAACAGCACAGGTTTCGGAGATCAACTTGGAAGACAATGCTTGGTTCGTTGCCTATGCACCTTTTGAAGATCCCGAGATTGCGATAGTAGTGTATATTCCCAACGGATATTCCGGTTCAATGGCGAGCAGTACGGTCAAGGATATAGTTGAATATTATCTTGATTTAAAATATGCTACGGAGGACGATACTCTTCCGGAAGATAACAGCGTTATATTTTGAGGTTTTTATGATAAATAAGAAAAAACGTCGGTTTGATATTGACGGCAGGATCGTTTTTATAATTTTGGCAACTGCCGTAATAGCCGTTACGGTGGCAGTAACCGTAATGCTTTTAAGCCGAGATACCGTTAAATACGATATCGTGTACAGCGGTGTAAGCGGTGAGGGCATTATTGTACGTCAGGAGACTTATACCGACCTTTCACAGTATGAAAAACTTGAATTTAACAGAATAATCGACGGCGATATCGTTGCCGAGGGCGACGTTATCGTTACCGCATACAAAAAAGGATATATTAAAAATACCCTTGAAAAACTTGCCGAAACGGAAAAAAGCATAGTGGCTTACCAAAACCAAAGCGTGATCAACGGTTATGAAGACAGAAATATTAAAAAGTACGATTTTGATATTCAGTTGACCGTAAGGCGTATGTCCGAAGACGGGGGCGAGTTTATCGAACTTTATGCTCGGCTTTGTACTCTTATGAGCGAAAGGGAAGAGTATATAAAAGCTGAGTACAATACCGATTCAAATACGTATTTACAGCAACTTTACGAAGATGAGCGTTCTCTGTGCGAATCTCTCGGTGCGTGGAGCGATGTTATCACGGCAGAGAAAAGCGGAGTAATCGGTTTTTACTGTGACGGCGCAGAACAGACTCTTACACCCGAAAAGATTCTTTCGTGCAGTGCACAGGAAATAAAGAACTTTTTTAAGGAAGACTATATCAGTGGCGGTGCTTCTTTTAAAATAGTGGAAAGCGAAAAATGGTATGCCGTTGTTACGGTAGACAGTACCGAGGGCTTCGGAGAGGGACTTTATTATCCCGTGTACGTGGGCAACGAAACCGAGTACGAAATAGGGTATCTTGAACGCATAGTAACGGACAAAAAGTGCAATGCACTTGTATTTTCTTTTGAAACGGGTGCTGAAAAATATATAGATTTCCGCAAGACGGATATCAATTTGGGGCAGCGTTGCGAGGGATATTCCCTTAACAGTAAATTTGTAAAAAACGGCACCGTTACCGTTAAAAATGACGGGGAAAAGGTTGCGATTCCCGTGGAAGTGCTTTACAGTGACGGCAAACGCACGGTTATTAAAGTAACGGACGAACTTGCCCTTGGGCAGAAGGTGTACAGATAATGATCTCCGAAAGAATTGAACGGGTAAAAGAGAATATTGCAAACGCCTGTTACGGCGCAGGAAGAAAAGAAAGCGAAGTTACTTTGATTGCCGTTACAAAGACGAGAACGGTTGAAGAGATAAAAGAAGCCGTCGCCTGCGGAATAGAACATATAGGCGAAAACAGGGTAAACGAATTAAATTCCAAAATACCGTATTTGGATGAAAAACTTCATTATCATTTAATCGGTGCACTGCAAACAAACAAGGTCAAACAGGTGCTCGGTAAGGCTGAACTTATTCATTCTCTTGACAGATTGAGCCTTGCACAGGAGATCGAAAAACAGGCACAAAAACTTTCACTTTCGCCGATAAATGTGCTTGTTGAGGTAAATATTGGGCAAGAAACAACAAAATCGGGTGTTTTTGCAAATAATTTAACTGATTTTCTTGACATTTTGACGAATTTTAGGTATATTAATCCCGTAGGACTTATGACGGTTGCACCTGCCGATGCAAACGAATACCGACAGGAAGAGTATTTTGAGCAAATGCGAGAGTTACTTGAACAGGGTAAAAGAGTATTCGGACAGAGTTTTTCGGAACTTTCAATGGGAATGAGCCGTGATTATGCTATGGCGATAAAACACGGTGCGACAATGGTAAGAATAGGTACATCGATATTCGGTGAACGTAATTATAATTTACAGGAGGATTTCCGTATATGAGCAGAGGAGAGAAAAAAAACAAATTATTGGGTTTCTTCGGATTCGGCGAAGATGACGGTTATGAGGATGACGAAGAGTATTTCGATGAGGAAGAATATGAGGTTCCCACAAGAAATTACAGGGAAGAAAACAGCGAGTACGAAAAGAGACGCAGAAAACCGAAAGTTGTTCCCGTGCAGGAACGTAATGCAAGGTCAAGCGTTGTAATTTATTCGCCTAAAACTTATAACGATGCTCAGCCTTTGGTAACGCAACTTATACAGCATAAACACGTTATAGTTAAACTTGACAAAGTTGAAAAACGCATCGGTCAGAGAATACTTGATTTTATGAGCGGTGCCGCTTATGCTGCCGATGCGCAGGTAACGGAAGTTTCAAAGGGGAGCATATACCTGTTTGCTTCCAACCAAACTTTTATCGATAAGGCAGAGGAAATGGATTCACCCAAGGGCAGTGACGGTTATACTCTTGACGACGATGAGTTTTAAACACGGTAAAATTATATGACTTTTAATCCCGAAAAGCACGGATATTCACGCAGTGAAGTCAATGCTTATATCAGTACTCTTGAAAAACACTGTGAAGATTTAAACAGTGAAATTTCTTTGCTTAAAGCACAACTTGAAGAAAAAGAACGTCAAAGCGAAGAATTGGAAAAAAAGCAACTTTATATTGAGGATACTATCGTTAATGCCCGTATTTTGGCTAACGGTATAGTTCGCCGTGCCGAAACGGAAGCGGACGGAATACTTAAAGAAGCGGATGAAAAGAAAAAGACGGCGGAAGAACATATTAAAAATTCTCTTGCCGAGCTTGAAAACAAGAGGACGGATTGCGAAAACGTAATTAAGCGAGTGTACAATATTATGCAATCGCAAATTGCGTTTTTGGAGAATAATATGGGGGACAGTGACAAATAATATCATATAGGTGATTTTATTTAAAAACAAAAGTCGTGACGGCAAAAACATCACGCATTATTGCTTGGGCGGTATTGCGTGATTATTTGTATTATCTTTCGGACACAAAACGCATTATAGTGAACAATTTTCTTGCGGGACTGTTTAAAGGTATGGGCAGTGCAGTGGGATTTTCACTGTTAAGTGCACTGATCATATGGTTTATAACCTATTTGGCTTCAAGAAATTTGCCGATAATAGGCGATTTTTTGCAATGGATTGCAGATATGATCAAATACTACTGATTGGGGTAAACAATGCTTTTAATTATTTTAATAGGTTTGGCGGTACTTATAGCCGACCAAATTTCCAAACTTCTTGTTTGCGGTTTTATCTCGCCGTCGGGAGAAATGCTTGTTGACGGTTTACTTACGTTTAGGGGAGAAAGTGTGGAAGTAATACCCAAAACGCTTTCGTTTACATATGTTTTAAATAACGGTGCGGCGTTCGGAATACTGCAAAACCAAAGGCTTTTCTTTTTGATTGTTACCGTTGCGGTTTGCGCAGTGGGCATAATTTTTTTAATGCGTATGCAAAAAAAGCATATTTTGGTAAAACTGTCTTCGGGCTTTATACTGGGCGGAGCACTCGGTAATCTTGTTGACCGCAGTATTATAGGCGTGGTGCGTGATTTCTTTGATCTTACGTTGCTTGATACTCTGTTTTCATATAAATTTCCCGTATTTAATACGGCGGATATTTTCGTTGTTGTGGGTGTGATTATACTTTCGGTATATATTCTTTTTATTCACGATAGGTTTATTAAGAAAAATGAAGATTCAAGCGGAAAGTGATTTTAAAAGGGCAGATGCCTTTATCCCCACCGTTACCGAACTTTCGCGCAGTGAGGCCGTAAAACTTATGGAAAACGGAAATATCCTTATAAACGGCTTAAAAGCGGATAAAAAACAGAGTATAAAAGTAGGAGATACGGTTGAAATAAATATTCCCGAAGCGGTGGAAGCGGATATTGTTGCCGAGAATATTCCCCTTGATATCGTCTATCAGGACAGTTCTGTTGCGGTTATAAACAAACCGTCGGGAATGGTGGTTCATCCTGCACACGGTAATTTTAGCGGTACGCTTGTAAATGCGGTAATGTATTCTATCGGTGACCTTTCGGGTATTAACGGAGTAATGCGTCCCGGAATTGTGCACAGGCTTGATAAAAATACTTCCGGACTTATCGTAATTGCAAAAAACGACCGTGCGCATATGTCTCTTGCTCAACAGTTTAAGGACAGAACTTGCGAAAAGATATACCTTGCCTTGGCGGAGGGGGTTTTTAAAGAAACGGAGTTTAAGGCGGAAAACTATATTGCACGTAGCAAAAACGACCGTAAAAAAATGGCTGTATATTTAAATGAAAATGAGGGGAAGTTTGCAAGTACCGAATTTTCTGTTTTAAAGCAGTTTGACGATTGCGCTCTTGTAAGGTGCAAACTGAATACGGGGCGTACCCACCAAATAAGAGTTCAACTTGCACATTTGGGACATCCCTGTTTGGGTG
>CAZBLS010000051.1:0-12678 GCA_964492705.1 uncultured Oscillospiraceae bacterium
TCGTAGCAGTTATCCGTTTCGGTTTTCGAATAAACGTCTGTACCGATTTTAAGCAATTTCTTTTTGCTGTCATACAGAAAAGAAAAGTCGGCATTTTCGCAAAATTCCGTTGCAAACGAAACCGCAAAATCAATTTTTTCTTTTACGGAATAGGCATATCCGCAAATTTTTACGTATTCTTTCTTTATTACGTCTATTAATTTTGCATATTTCTTTTCATCAACATTCCACAGGCATTCGTTAAGTTTCTTTTCAAAATCTCTGTAATTTGTAATTTCGCCTATGCCGGCGGGAAAATCTTCAAGCATATCTTTAAGTGGCAAAAGTTCCTTTGCGTTTAAAGAGAGTTCGGAAAAACTTAAATTTCGGTAATCGCTTAAATGGGATGAAACCGTTTCCTTTAAAAAAGGAAATTTTTCCGAAACGACAAGATTTTGCAAAAAATCTTCCGCAAGTTTTACCGCTTCTTTTTTAGATGCGAATGTAAACGCATTTGCATATTCTCGGAGAATTTCAACCGTATTTTCATCGGCAATATCGCAAAAAGCAGTAAAAGTATCTGCAATACCTTTGCATCTGCTTCTTGAAAAAGGAGAAACGGAAAGCATATAATCTCTTGCGTTTTTTACCGTTAAAAGGGCAACACAAAAATTACCGCTGTCAACGGAAGATATATATCCGCCGAGGGGTTTAAGATTTTTTAAGTTATACCAATTAAATAAATGGCCTCTGTATTTTTCCAAATTTTTTATTTGCTCCGTCTGTTTAAACAGTTGGTCTGCGCATTCGGAAAGAGAATAAACTCCCGTGCGCAAACCGCAAAGAGAACTTAAAAGCGCAAAGCCCAAGTCGGTAGGCGAAGTTCTCGGCGCATAGCCTTTTCCCTCCTGAAAGTTGTCGGGCATTACGTAGTTGTTGTCTTTAAGAGAGGTACGGAAAAAATCAAGTGTGCGCACCGAAAGTATTCTCAACGCTTCCGTTTCTTCCGTCAAAAGTTTTTCTTGATTCTTTTCTTTTTTCTTACCTAAAATATAGGAAAAATACGGTGCAATACACCACAGTGCAAACAGCGGAAACAAAAGTATTTTATCCTCAAAAACACAAAAAGAGAAAAACAGTGTTGCGACAAAAATTTGCGGAAGAAAGAACTTAAAGTTATCTTTTAAAGTTTTACCTGCCGGCGTTGAAGCAAAAGTATCCCACTTTAAGGCATTTTTACGCCTTATTCTACGCCAAATACCCGAAAAAGCACTGCAAATCGACATATACGCACTTTGAGGCAGAAAAAGAAGTTCAATTAAATTGCGCTTAACGGAATTTTGCCTTATATGCGCAGTGTCGGAAAACAGCGGTTTTCTTAATATAAAGAGCGATTCGGCAAACGGTATCGCAGAGGGAAACATTAAGGCAAAAATTGCAAAAAGCCACGGAACATACGCATATTCTTTTGCAAAAATTCCTAAAAAGGCAACTGCGAAAATGCAGAAAAAGTTAAGTGATTTTATGCAGTTATCCGCTATTTTGAATTTTGAAAGAGTGGGCAATTTTTTTAATAGCCAAGGCAAAAGTTGCCAATCGCCCCTTTGCCAACGTTCGTTTCGCCTAAAATACGATATTGGCGTTTCGGGAAAACCGTCGAAGAAAGTAACATTTCCGCTCCGTAAAGTACAGGCAAGTTCGCCTTCGAGCAAGTCGTGCGAAAGTACTGTCATCGGCTCTATCTTACCTGTGATTTTTTCTTTGTATATGCTGTTTACAATCAACCCTTTACCGCAAAAATTACCAGACAAAAAATAATCGGCAAAAACTTCCGCAGAATAGGTATCGTATACATCTATTCCTCCGCCGTCGGAGAAAATCCCCATAAACGGCGTGGTGCAGACGGTGTTATTCGAAATTTTAGGCTGTATGATTCCGAAATTTGCGTTTGCCGGATGTGAAGCAATGCAAACGAGTTTCGGTATGCTTTGAGGCACGGGAAGCGTATCTTTATCAAGCGTTACGGTATATTTCGCATTTATTGTTTTTTTACCGTTTATTTCAAGCAAAAAATCACCCGAAAATTCAAAAGTGTATCCGATGAAGTCCTCTATTGCACCTCTTTTTCTTTCTCTGCCGAAATATTCTCTTCCCTGTTTCTGCCGTTTTCTTACAAAACAGGAAAAGCAATCACCGTATTTTTTGTTGAGTTTCTCCGTTCCCTCTTTAAGCGTTTCGCAAATTACCCGGTCGTCTTTTGCTTTTTCCGACAAAGAATTTTTAAGGTCGGCAAGTATAACATATACGCCGTTTTTCAGTTTATTTGATACGTAATGCTCTTCAATTGAATATAAAATCTCTTCTGCGCTTTTTTTGCTGTCGGCTATAACGGTAAGAACAACGGCGGTTTTTTCGCCCGTTTCTTCTTTTAAGGCAATGGGGAAGTTCGGCTTTATGTTTTTCAAAATAATGCGGTTTTCAAAATTTACCGTCAAAGTATAAACAGGCGGAAAAGCAAAAACAGAAAGAATAATTTTCAATACAACCGAAACGGGAAGAGAAAACACGGCAAAAACGAATAATGCAAAAACAGGTATTACTGCCGATATATACATAAAAAGCCTAAGCAGTATATCGGGAAGAGAAATATTAAGGGAAGAATAAAAGGCTTTTGATACAAAAAGGTTTTCCCAAAGTTTTCCGTTTGCAAAATTCAGCGCTTTTTCAACCGTCTCCCATTCGCTCATTCCGCTTTTTAAGGCAATTTCGGATATTTTTCTCCTATATTCACCTTTTGTACGTTCGTCGGACATAAGAAAATCCTCGGATCGTTCAAGCAATCTTTCCTGCAAAAGACATTTGCGTCTCAATATATCAAAACTTATTTTATCGAGTTCTATCAGCGATTTTACCGTTGCGGATGCAAAATCCCCGTATTTCTCGGGATAATCAAGAATTTTTTCGGTAAGATAGAGCAAATTCAGTTTGAGCACATAGGGCAAACAGTCAAATTCTTCAAAGGTTAAATTAAACCGTTCCGTCACTTCCAAAGTATCGGCATTTATATTGCCCTCGGATTGCTCTGTCAGTTCACGTGCCAAATTAAGGACTTTTTCCGTAACTTTTCCGCAGTTCTCCCCTGCACACTGTGCACCGATACATAAAATACGCTTTTTGTTCTCTTTTATCCAAATCTCGTCAACAGCTGTATTTTCCAACTTTTCACTTAATGACTCAAATAAATCTTCGGCTGTCTTTTTTATTTTTCCGCTACCGAACATACTTACCTCCGTCAACAATGCTGTTACTTATTATTAACGGAATTTGATATTTAAATACAAAAAAGGTATTCGGGACGTTAGCCGAATACCTTTTTATTAAGTCAGCAATTCAAGTGCGATCCTATCGCAATAATCTTTGCCTTTTTTGTTTAGTTTTAAGTTTTTTCCGTCAAATTCCGTAAAAGAGGAAAGTTTTTTTATCTTTTCTCCGTATTCTTTAAAAAAGTCAATACCGAAATCTTTCTCGAACCGTTTTATATCTACTCCCCTGTTCATTCTCAGTCCGAGCATAATGCGTTCTTCTATCATTGCATCTCTGTCCAAAATCGAAAGATCTTCTTTTCTGCCTTTTAACGAAATATACTCGCAAAGATTTGACGTATTGCGGTATCTTGCGCCGTTGAAATACGAATGCGCACCGCATCCTAAACCGATATATTCTTCGCATTCCCAATATTTGATATTATGTTTGCATTCTTTGCCTTTTTTTGCATAATTGGAAATCTCGTACTGTTCTATACCGTTTTTTTTAAGAATTTCTTCGGTTAAATAATACATTTCTCTTTCCATTTCTTCGGGCGGAAGTTTTATTTTACCCGAAATAACACCTTTTCCGAGCGGTGTGGCAGGTTCTACCGTAAGAGAATAGCAGGAAATATGGTCTGGCGAATATTCCGTCGCTCTTTTCAGCGTATTTTCCCAATCTTTTACCGTTTGGTTAGGTAGTGCGAATATCAGATCCAAATTAAAGGAATCAAAAGAAACGTCTTTTATGTTTTTTACGGCATTTTCAAGTTCAAGTAAACTGTGACTTCTGCCAAGTTCTCCCAAAACTTCGTCACTTAAACTTTGAGCGCCTACCGAGACTCTCGTTACGCCCGAATTTTTATAAACGCAAAGTTTTTCCTTTGTAACCGACTGAGGATTGCATTCAACGGTAATTTCACAGTTTTTTGCAATATTGAAATTTGAAAACAGAAAAGAAAGAAGACTTTCGAAATCCTTTTCACCGATCAAACTCGGCGTGCCTCCGCCTATAAAAACCGTGTCAATACTTTCGTTTTTGTATTCCTCCGCCTCTTTTTTCAAAGCACTCAAATAAGACGGCAGAAGTTCTTCTCTGCCACCGTATGAAACAAAATCACAGTATGAACACTTTTTTACGCAAAAAGGTATGTGTAGATAAAGTCCGCTCATCAGTCAAGTTTAAGCACTGCAAGGAATGCTTCCGAGGGCACTTCCACGCTTCCCACTTGGCGCATACGCTTCTTTCCCTCTTTCTGCTTTTCAAGCAGTTTCTTCTTTCTTGTAATATCACCGCCGTAGCACTTCGCCAAAACGTCTTTGCGCATTGCTTTAACGGTCTCCCTTGCTATAACTTTTCCGCCGATAGCGGCCTGTATGGGAATTTCGAAAAGCTGTCTCGGAATAACGTCACGCAGTTTTTCCGCAACGGTTCTGCCGTGAGAATATGATTTGCTCCTGTGTACAATTACCGACAGCGCATCGCAAATATCGCCGTTAAGCAGGAAATCGAGTTTTACGAGGTCGCTGGGCTGATAGCCGATAAGTTCATAATCAAAGGATGCATATCCTCTTGTACGGGATTTAAGTGTATTAAAGAAATCGTAGATGATCTCGTTAAGAGGCATTCTGTATTCGAGAACCGCCCTGTTTTCATCCACATAGCGCATATTAACGTATTCTCCGCGCTTTTCTATACACAGATCCATTACCGCACCTATGTAATCTTTCGGCGTCATAATTTCAGCCTTGACCATAGGTTCGCGCATCTCCTTTATATCGTCGCTCTTTGGGAGATTGGCAGGATTGTCTATTTTAAGTTCCGTTCCGTCGGTTTTTGTAACCTCGTAAATAACGCTTGGTGCGGTGGTAATAAGGTCGAAATCGAACTCTCTCTCCAAACGCTCCTGTATTATTTCCATATGTAAAAGCCCCAAGAAACCGCATCTGAAACCGTAGCCGAGAGCAGCGGAAGTTTCAGGTTCAAAGGTAAGGGAAGCATCGTTAAGACCGAGTTTTTCAAGAGCATCTCTCAAATCGTCATATTCACTGCCGTCGGCAGGATATATTCCGCAAAAAACGTTGGGCATTATGCGCTTGTAACCGGGCAAAGGCTCTTTTGCGGGATTATTATCGTCGGTTATGGTATCGCCCACACGGGTTTCGCTTACGTTTTTAATGCTTGCCGAGATATAACCTACTTCGCCTGCGGAAAGTTCTTCCACGGGAGTGTATTCGGGTGAAAATACGCCCACTTCGGTAACTTCGAAAGTGTGTCCCGAATGCATCATACGTATTTTTGTGCCCGTGCGTACGCTTCCGTTTACGATGCGCACAAAACTCAGTGCACCTTTGTAGTTATCGTATACGGAGTCGAAAATAAGCGCTTGCAAGGGTTCGTTTTCGTCACCCTTGGGCGCAGGCACGTCTTTGACTATCATTTCCAAAACAGCGTGAATATTCGTGCCCTCTTTTGCGGAAATTCTCGGCGCATCCATACAGGGAATGCCGATAATATCTTCAACTTCCTTTGCAACAATATCGGGTTCGGCACTCGGAAGGTCTATTTTGTTTATAACGGGCAAAATTTCAAGGTCCTGCCCAACCGCAAGATATACGTTGGCAAGAGTTTGCGCTTCCACACCCTGTGTTGCGTCAACAATCAGTATTGCACCCTCGCAAGCGTTAAGTGAACGCTCTACTTCATAGGTGAAATCCACGTGACCGGGAGTATCTATAAGGTTAAGCATATACTCGTTGCCGTCATCGGCTTTATAGAACATCCTTACGGCTTGGGATTTTATGGTTATCCCTCTCTCCTGCTCCAATTCCATAGTATCAAGCATTTGAGCGTGCATCTCTCTCTCGTGCACCGTACCCGTGGCATCGATAAGTCTGTCGGCAAGAGTACTCTTTCCGTGGTCGATATGTGCAATTATACAAAAATTGCGTATTTTGCTCTTATCAAAAGCCATTTAATTCTCCGTTACTTGCCACAGCAATTCTTGTATTTTTTACCGCTTCCGCAGGGGCAGGGATCGTTTCTGCCCACGGTCTTTTTACTTACCGCCATATGGTCATTTCTCCAAGTGCGGGTAATTTCGGTACGTTTTTCTTCGTCAAGCACGTCTTCCCATTCTTTAAGACCGTAGAGCCATTTTGCTTTGGCATCAAGCATATTGTAATAAAGTTTTTCGGTGTCGATATTAAGTTCAAGTTCGGTATTCTCTTCGATTTCCTCAACATTAAGGGGAGTTTTAAGGGAAGAATTTATACCGTCGCAAAAGGGTGCGAAAATATAAAGTTCCATACCGAGTTTCGATGCAATATCTTGTGCGGTGCCCTTGATATCAAAGTTTTTTTCAGAAAGAATTTTTTTGTATGCTTCCGTTTCGTCAAGATAGTACTTTCTCCAAAGTTCCGTCTGCTGTGCGTCGGTGGAGCAAAGTTTTTGCATATTTTCCCAAGTTTCGTTGATCTTCATTTTTTAATTCTCCGTTTTCTCAAAATTATTTTTTATGGCCGTTAAAAATTCTCGGCTGTTTACGCATTTTTTGTTTTCAAGGGTGGAAAGAGCATAAAGGTCTTTCGTCATTATACCGCTTTCAACGGTATCAACCGTTGCTTTTTCCATTTTATCGGCATATTCCGTAAGAGCATCTATGCCGTCCAAGCTTCCTCTTTTCCTTAAAGCACCCGTCCAAGCGAATATGGTCGCAACGGGGTTGGTGCTTGTTTCTTCACCTTCGAGATACTTATAATAGTGACGGGTAACCGTACCGTGCGCCGCCTCGTACTCATACTTGCCGTCAGGCGAAACAAGTACGCTGGTCATCATAGCAAGACTGCCGAATGCGGTGGCAAGCATATCGCTCATAACGTCTCCGTCATAGTTCTTGCACGCCCAAATATAACCGCCTTTTGAACGTATAACTCGGGCAACGGCATCGTCGATAAGCGTATAGAAATATTCGATATTCGCTTCTTCAAACTTTGATTTATAGTCCTTTTCGAAAATTTCGGCAAAGATGTCCTTAAATCGGTGGTCGTAAATCTTCGAAATAGTGTCTTTTGTGGAAAACCACAGGTCTTCTTTTTTGTCAAGAGCGTATTCAAAGCAGGAACGGGCAAAACTTTCAATGGAAGCATCGGTGTTGTGCAAACCCTGTACTACGCCGTCGGTTCCGTTAAATTCAAAGACGGTTTCTCTCTTCTCGCCGTCTTTCGTCTTAATGACAAGTTCGGCTTTTTCCCCGTCTTCAACTTTAAATTCCACGTTTTTATACACGTCGCCGTAAGCGTGACGGGCAATAACGATAGGTTTTTCCCAATTGGAAACAACGGGTTTTATGCCGTTTACAACGATAGGCTCCCTAAAAACCGTACCGTCAAGTATGGCACGAACCGTACCGTTGGGACTTTTCCACATTTTTTTAAGTTTATACTCTTCAACACGCTGTGCATTGGGAGTAATAGTTGCGCATTTTACGCCTACACCGTATTTTTTTATGGCTTCCGCCGATTTAACGGTAACTTCGTCATCGGTTTTGTCTCTGTTTTCAAGACCCAAATCGTAGTATTCCGTTTTTAAATCAATATACGGTTCGATAAGCAATTCCTTGATCCATTGCCACAGCACCCTTGTCATCTCATCACCGTCAAGTTCAACAAGAGGGGTCGTCATTTTGATCTTATCCATTGAATTTCACCTCGGTTAAATTGTTACAGGAAATTATACCGCATTTTTCGCTATTTGTAAAAGGTTTTTTACCTAAAAGACGACGGAGTGTGCCCCGTTTCGCTTTTAAAGAACTTTGAAAATCGGCTTATATCGGAAAAACCGCACTTTTCGGCAATTTGTGAAATGCTCATAGCGGTGAACTGCAACATATCGATTGCGTTTTTCAGCCTGTATTCCATCAAATATCTGTGCAAAGATTTTCCCGTGTGCAAAATCATTATCCTGTTTAAATAGTTGGGATGAAAATTAAGTTCGTGCCCGATGGACGCATTTGAAATATTTTCACCGAAATGTGCCTGAATGTAGCCTATTACCGCCTGTACCGTTTTTCCTGTGGAAGAAAGCGGAGGCGAAAGGGCATTACGAGCAATTTCCGCCAATACGAATTTTAAAATCGCGGAACATTTTTCTCCGAAAAACAAAAGTTTGGATTCGTATTCGTCAAGCATAGATTTTATATAAGGATAAAGTTGATTTTGCTTTTCGAGGAAAAGTTCTCTGTTTAAAACTTCCGCATCGGAAAAAACAATATCTTCAAAACGGTTTTCCCTAATATATTTCTGCCTTGCGGGGACTATGGGTGTGGTATATTGGCTTTTTGAATAAGTAAAATCGAAATTTATACCTGCAAGCAGTACTTCTTCGTCACCCTTTTCGAGAATATATGCAGTGCCCGAGGGTAAGAAAAGAAGCGAATTTTCCTTTAAAATGTAAGTGAAATTGTTTACCGATATTTTGCATTCGCCCTTTACGCAAAAGAAAATGCGCTGATCGTATGCCGTTTGACGACAGGAAGTATATTCCGGTATTAAATTGAAGGTATGTACGTACCGCACAAAGGGAACAGTGTCGCAAATTTTCATTTTTAACCTCAAAAAGTTTATTTTTGACAAAAATCAATTTATTTACGCCATTTATTAAAACACAAAAACGGGATATAATCAAGTAAAAAATAAAAGGAGATAAAAAAATGTTAGAAAGAGTTCCTTCAAAAAAACCTAAAATAGGCATTTTTGCCGTTGCACACGGCACGTATTGGGATCAGTTTCCCGGTCTTAAAGAAAATATGATCAAGTACCATGGCGATTTTGTTTCCGTTGTTTCCGAAAACGAAGTTGAAATTACCGATCTCGGTATAATAGACAGCAGTATATCCGCATTTGAAGCCGCCGAAAAGTTCAATTCGGCAAACGTAGATCTTATTTTCTGCAATATGATAACCTATGCTACTTCAAGCGTATTTGCGCCCGTGCTCCGTCATTGCAGTGCACCTATTATACTTTGCGCACTTCAACCCCGAAGTGCAATGGATTACGAAAAAGCCAATACTTTTATGCAACTTGAAAACGACAATATATGTTCCGTTCCCGAATTTTGCGGTGTTGCCGCCAAAACGGGAAAGACAATATACGACGTTATAATCGGAAAACTCTACGGTGATGAAAAAGCAAAAAAAGAAATAAGAGAATGGTGCCTTATTGCCAAAGCGGTACGTACGCTTAAAGGTGCAAGAGTAGGGCTTATGGGTCACGTTTTGGAAGCAATGTACGATATGCATACCGACCCCACGGCTGTGTTTAACGCATTCGGAGTACACGTTCCCCTGCTTGAAATCGACAGTCTTCTTGCCGAATACGACAGCGTTACCGATGAAGAAATTCAGCGTGAAACGCAGACCATAAAAGAAGAATTCGATATGCCCGATCCCAAGAGTGACCCCCTTACGATGAAACTTACCGATGAAGATCTTTATAATGCCGCAAAAGCGTCTGCCGCTCTTGAAAGATTCAGAATAAAATACAAACTTGACGGTCTTGCGTATTTTTACGAGGGCACCGAGGGAAGCAGGAACAGATTACTTGCTTCATCGCTTATTTTAGGCAATTCTATGCTTATCGCAAGGGGAGTTCCCATGTGCGGTGAATTTGATATAAAAACCTGCTTGGCAATGCTTATTATGGATACTATCGGTATCGGCGGAAGTTTTGCCGAAATTCATCCCTTTGATTTTGATGACGATTGCATACTTGTTGGTCACGACGGACCTCACCATATTCAGCTTGCCCAAGGCAAACCCGTAGTACGCTCACTTAAAAAGTATCACGGTAAAGCCGGAAGCGGTGCTTCGGTTGAATTTAAACTTAAAGAAGGACCTTTCACTATGCTCGGCATAAATCAGACCTCTGACGGCAAATTTAAATTTATAATCGGCGAGGGAATTTCCAATGCAGGTCCTATTCCGGCAACGGGCAACACAAACACACGTGCATCATTTGCTCCCGATACTCCCACCTTTATTAAAAATTGGTGTATGGCAGGCCCCACCCACCATTTTGCTCTCGGTACGGGCAATTATGCTTCGACACTTGAAAAACTCGGTAAGGTTTTGGGCATTGAGACCGTAACCGTAGGAACAAACAAATAAAGGAGAAAATTATGTATAACGTAAAACTTTACGACTATATCCCCGAGCCGGAGCCTGTTACCACAGACTATATCGTTGCGGCACACTGCTATCCCGCTTGGAAGAAAGGTTCGGCACAACTTCACAAAGGTTTTGACCAATTCTCCGCTTATCCCGAGCGTCTTCCTCTTTTGGGCAGATACGATGAAGAAAATCCCGAAGAAGCGGATTGGGAGATAAAATGGGCGCTTGAACACGGAATAAACTGCTTTATTTACTGTTGGTACAGATATAAGGAAAGTTTAAACAGAAAAATAGAAGTTTCCGATTTAAGGTGCGGTCACGGCATTCACGAAGCGCTTTTCAATTCCCGTTTCGGCAAAAAAATGAAATTTGCCATTATGTTTGAGGCGCAGGAGCGTTGGGCAAACACCAATCCCGAAGATTTTGAAAAGTATCTTCTCCCCTTTTGGATGGAACAGTACTTTTTAAAGGAAAACTATCTTGTTATAAACAACAAGCCCGTAGTATTTATCTACGATTATCAAAACCGAGTGCGTGACGGCTTCGGCGGTGAAGAAAAGCAGGCGGAATGTTTTGCAAAAGCAAGAGAATATGCAAAAAAATTCGGTTTTGACGGCATAATTTTCAACGTGGAATACCGCTACGATGACCTTACGAGATACAGTGAATATAAAAAAGGCGGATACGATTCCACCTTTGCTTACTGCTGGACTATGGGAAATAATCTCCGTCCCACACAGGAAGAGATCATCGAAAAACAAATGAACGCAATGTACAGGCGTGCTTGCGAAGACCCGAATTATTTTATTCCCCTTGCAAGCAAACAGTGGGATCCCCGTCCGAGAATGGATATTATGCCCGAACTTTACGGAACAAGCGAAAATTCTTCCCTTTGGAATTTAGAACCGTCATCTTGGCGAAGACTTCTTGAAAAAACAAAAGCGCTTATGGATACTTTGCCCGAAAATACCCTTGCTTCCAAAATGATTATTTTGGATAACTGGAACGAATGGGATGAGGGACATTATCTTCTTCCCCATTACGAGGGCGGATTTAAGTACTTGCAGGCGGTGCGTGAAGTTTTCACAAAGAGAGATAACCTGCCCGATTACCGAGACCCGTCATTCCTCGGTTTGGGACCCTATGACAAAAATTGGGGTGCAAAAGACTATTCGGAATTTTGCAAAGGCAAGAAACTCGACAAATAAAAAATAACAAAAATCAGGCATAACGGAAATCCCGAAATCGCCCCCCAAAAAGCGGTTTCGGGATTTATTTATGCACAGATAGCGAAGTTTTGCGGCATATAGTTACGGTTCCATACGGCTGAGCATCTTTTTGCGGTATTTAAGCGGTGATATCCCCTGTTCTTCCCTGAATTTGTAGTTAAAATATGATTGAGAGGAAAAACCGCATTTTTCGGCAATTTCCGCAACCGTTTTGTCGGTAGTGAGTAACAGGTGCTTTGCATTGGAAATACGCACCGATTCAACGTATTTTGCGGGAGTTACTCCGTAGCGTTCGGTAAAAAGTTTGTGGAAATATATAGGTGAAAGTATTGCTCTGTCCGCAAGCGTTTGCAGTGAAATGTTTTCGAAAAAATTGTTTTTTATATAGTCTTCTATAAGCATAAGTTGCCGTGCGTGCACCGAATTTATATTACCGGACAGATTAAACTTTTTCGCATTTATGACATTATAGATTATTCGGTCGAAACAACTGCGAAGTAAAAGCATATCCGCCACGTTCTCTCTTTTCAGGGAAATTATGTTTTTGAAAATTTCCGCCGTCTTTTCCCAATCGGCGGTAAGAGAAACGTCATCGGTATTCATAAGCGCTTCTTTAAGTTTTCCGCTTGCCTTAACGTGAATGTAAAAGCATTTAAAATGCAGTTTTGAATACCGCTTTTGCTCCGGCTTTGCGCAAATTATCATTCCCTCGGTAAGTTTTATCGGCTTTGAATTTATATACGTAACACCTTTGCAGTCCGAAGTATAAAGTTCGATTTCAAACTGCTCCACTTCCCTCTCTTTTGTAGTGATTATATTGGGAAATTTTGCGGTGGAATCGAATATTCCGCAGTCGGTAATGATGTAGTCGATATTTTCCGTTTTTCATCACCCCAAAAAGTAAGATTTCTAAAATTTAATATGATTATAAATCTTAAACCGAAATTTCGCAACAACTTTTTCACTTGACTGTATGTTTTATATAATATATAATAT
>CAZBLS010000052.1:0-12619 GCA_964492705.1 uncultured Oscillospiraceae bacterium
TGTTTATGATCTATACGGGTTTAACATCCGTTATGGGGCAAATGGGCGATTTGGCTATTTCTTCGGTAAAGAGGAGATGCAAAATAAATGATTTCGGCAACGTTATCATCGGTCACGGCGGAATACTTGACAGATTTGGCAGCCATATATTTGCGGTTTCGTTTACGTATGTATTTTCCGCATTTAACTGTGGCTTTATTATATAGACGGAGGGATTGGAATATGAAAAGGTACCGTGCAGGTATAGATATCGGTTCAACAACGGTTAAGTTGGTACTGATTGACGGAGAAAATAATATAGTATACGGAAAGTACAAAAGACATCAGGCTCGCACTCAGGAAACTCTCGCAGAACTTTTAAGGGAAGCAAGTGAACAGTTAGGCGAATGCGAAATAGGTGTGAAAATAACAGGTTCGGGCGCAATAAATTTAGGAAAAGCACTTGGAATAGAATTTGTGCAGGAAGTTACGGCAGTGGCTTCGGCGCTTAAAAAGTTTTATCCCCAAACTGACGTTGCCATTGAACTCGGGGGAGAAGATGCAAAGATAATCTACTTTAAGGGCGGACTTGACGAACGTATGAACGGCGTTTGTGCAGGAGGTACGGGGTCGTTTATTGACCAAATGGCATCCCTTTTGCAAACGGATGCCCAAGGGCTTAATAAAGAAGCGGAAAATTATAAGCGCATCTATCCCATTGCGGCACGGTGCGGTGTTTTTGCCAAAACCGACATTCAACCTTTGATAAACGAGGGTGCAACAAAGGCGGACTTGGCTGCTTCGGTATTTCAAGCGGTGGTAAACCAAACCGTTTCGGGCCTTGCCTGCGGAAAGCCCATAAAAGGGTGCGTTGCTTTTTTGGGCGGACCTTTGCATTTCTTGCCTGAACTGAAAAAAGCATTTATCCGTACGCTTAAACTTACCGATGAAACTACGGTAGATCCTGATAATTCACATCTTTTTGCGGCAATGGGCGCCGCACTTGCAAGCGAAGACAGCGGATTTTCTTTTTCCGAACTTGCTTCAAGGCTTGAAAAAGGAATAAAAGTTTCCTTTGAAATGAACCGTCTGCCTGCTCTTTTTGAGACGGAAGCGGAGTTTGAGGAGTTTAACAAACGCCACGGCAAAGCAGTTGTACCTAAATGCGATTTGCAAAGGTATTCGGGTAAATGCTTCCTCGGTATAGATGCAGGTTCGACCACCACAAAACTTGCGCTTATAGGCAAAAACGGCGAACTGCTTTATTCTTATTACGTAAATAACGGCGGAAATCCCATTGAAGCCGCAAGAAAAGCAATGGCAGAACTTTCAGTAAAAATGCCGAAAGACGCTTACATAGCAAGAGCCTGTTCAACGGGATACGGAGAACAGTTGCTTGCATCCGCATTTTCCCTTGATGAGGGTGAGGTGGAAACCGTTGCCCACTGTACTGCCGCATCGTTCTTTGACGGCAGTGTAGATTGCGTGCTTGATATCGGCGGACAGGATATGAAGTGCATTAAACTTAAAAACGGCGTTGTTGACAGCATTATGCTTAATGAGGCGTGTTCTTCGGGGTGCGGTTCGTTTATTGAGAACTTTGCGCAATCTTTGGGATATTCAGCCGAAGAATTTGCGCAAAAGGCACTTTATTCCGAAAATCCCGTGGATTTGGGTACTCGCTGTACGGTGTTTATGAATTCCAACGTTAAACAGGCGCAAAAAGAGGGTGCGAGCGTTGAGGACATTTCCGCAGGTCTTGCTTATTCGGTTATAAAAAACGCACTGTTTAAAGTTATAAAACTTACCGATGCATCGGAACTCGGGAAAAATATTGTTGTTCAGGGCGGAACGTTTTACAATAAAGCCGTTTTGCGTGCATTTGAAAAGATTTCGGGTGCAAATGTTACCTGCCCCGATATTTCGGGCATAATGGGTGCATTCGGTGCGGCACTTATCGCAAGAAAGCACTTTAAGGGTGAAAAAAGCAAAATACTTTCATTTAAAGAAATAGCGGAACTTGAATATACTTCAAAAAGTGCCCGTTGCGGAGGCTGTTCCAACAACTGTTTGCTTACCGTAAATACGTTTTCGGGCAATCGCAGGCATATTACGGGCAATAGGTGCGAAAAAGGTTTGGGCGGAAACGGAAAAAGAGAAAGTGCGCCTAACCTGTACGAATACAAACGCCAAAGAATTTTCAGTTGCGAAAGTTTAAGTGAAGAAGAGGCTGTAAGAGGAACGGTCGGCATTCCGAGAGTTCTCAATATGTATGAAAATTATCCTTTCTGGGGTACTTTTTTCAAAACTTTAAAGTTCAGAGTAGTGCTTTCTCCGTTTTCCACAAGGAAGATTTATGAGGGCGGAATGGATTCCATACCCTCGGAATCGGAATGTTATCCGGCAAAACTTGCCCACGGTCACGTGCAATGGCTTATCGATAACGGCATAAAAACCGTATTCCATCCCTGTGTATTTTACGAGCATCAGGAAACGGAAAACGCACAAAATCACTTTAACTGCCCGATAGTCGTTTCTTATGCGGAAAATTTGAAAAACAACGTGGAAGACGTTGCGGACGGTAAGGTTGAATATATTCGTCCCTTTATGGCATTCACCGATGAAGAAACCATTGCCGACCGCCTTTGCGAACTTTGCAAAAAAAAGTGGAATATTCCCGAAAGAGAAGTGCGTGATGCGGTTAAGATTGCTTGGCAGGAACAATTAAATGCAAAGGAAGATATCCGCAAGCAAGGTAAAAAAGTAGTTGAAGAACTTGAAAAGACGGGTAAGAGGGGAATTGTGCTGGCAGGCAGACCTTATCATATCGATCCCGAGATAAACCACGGCATTCCCGAACTTATCACTTCCTACGGTCTCGCGGTGCTCAGCGAAGACAGCCTGCCTCTTGATTTTGCGCCAGAACGCCCGTTGAGAGTAGTCGATCAGTGGGTATACCATTCAAGACTGTACTCTGCGGCGGAATTTGTCACAAAAAGGAATAATCTCGAACTTATCCAACTTACGTCTTTCGGGTGCGGTCTTGATGCGGTAACTTCCGACCAAATGAGCGAAATACTTGAAAATTCGGGAAAACTCTATACTCTCTTAAAGATAGACGAAGTGGGTAATTTAGGAGCGGTGCGTATCCGAATACGCAGTTTGATTTCGGCAATGAATATGCGTGAAGAACAAAATATTTTGCCCGAGAGCAAGCCCGTAAATTATAAAAGAAGCGAATTTACTAAGGAAATGTTCGATGAGGGGTACACCGTTCTCGCACCTCAAATGAGTCCCATTCACTTTGATATTGTTGAACCTGTTTTCAGAAAGTACGGCTACAATATAGTTATACTCGATAACGATAACCGCTCGGCAGTGGATACGGGATTAAAGTACGTTAACAACGATGCTTGCTATCCGTCTATAACGGTAGTCGGACAGATAATGGATGCGGTACTTTCCGGTAAGTACGATACGGATAAACTCGCCGTTATTATGTCACAGACCGGCGGATGTTGCCGTGCAAGTAACTACGTTGCATTTATACGGCGTGCACTTGATAAAGCAGGACTTTCCCATATCCCCGTAATTTCTCTTAACGCAAACGGAATGGAGAAAAACAGCGGATTTAAAATGTCCCTCGGTATGATAAAGGACGGCTCCAAGGCAATAGTTTACGGAGATCTTTTAATGCGCTGTCTGTACAGAGTGCGCCCATACGAGAAAGATAAAGGCAGTGCAAACGAACTGCACAAAAGGCTTCAAAGGGAATGCATAGATTCTTTGACAAAACGAAAGGGTAAGTACACTTATAGGCAAATGTGCAATCGAATAGTAGAGCAGTTTGATAAACTTCCCGTTGACGAATCCGTTAAGAAGCCGAAAGTTGGCGTTGTCGGAGAGATCTTGGTAAAATATATGCCTCTTGCAAACAACAATCTTGTTAATCTCCTTGAAAACGAGGGTGCAGAGGCTGTTGTGCCCGATTTGCTTGATTTCTTTAATTACAGCATATTCAACTCGCAGTACAAGGCAAGGTACTTGGGCACGAAAAAATCGGGAGCGACGGTTTCCAAAATGCTAATAAAGATAATCGGTGCACTGCGCAAGCCCGCTGTCGATGCTTTAAAGGCAAGCAATCGCTTTGATTCACCTATTTCGGTATACAAAATAGCCGAATTGACAAAGCCGTTCCTTTCTCTCGGAAATCAGTACGGAGAGGGTTGGTTCTTGGCAGGCGAAATGGCAGAACTGATAAACGGCGGAACACCCAATATCGTATGTATTCAGCCTTTTGCATGCTTACCTAACCACGTTGTGGGCAAAGGAGTTATAAAAGCCCTTAAAAACAAATATCCGCAGGCAAATATCGCCGCAGTGGATTATGACCCCGGCGCAAGTGAAGTAAACCAACTTAACCGCATAAAACTTATGCTTTCGGTGGCAAAGGAAAGGCTGAAAGAAGAATAAAATTAAAAATCCCGACGGAAGTAATTATATGTCGGGATTTTGTTATTTAAGTGATTATTTGATTGTTTTTTTATACTTACAACCGGTATATTTGTAATTGGCGTTACTTTCTTTTAGAAGAAACGGGAATTTGATTTCTATGTTCAATAACTAATGCTCGGTACAAACAGGATTACGGGAAGTAAATTATTCGCAGAGTTGTTGAAAATTGTTCTAACAGCAGTCCGACCCAAAAGCAAAATCGGCAAGAATTTCTTGCCGATTTATGTGGTGCGCCTGGCAGGAGTTGAACCTGTGACACCCAGAGTCGGAGTCTGGTGCTCTATCCACTGAGCTACAGACGCATACAAATATATTTTACACAAAAAACGGGATTTTAGCAAGCGAAATATTATCTGCTTGCTAAAAAATAAAAAAAGAGGTAAAATAAAGAAAATAAAGTTAGGAGAACTGTGATGAATAACGGTTTTTTAATATCTTTTGAAGGTACCGACGGGTGCGGTAAGAGCACACAAATAAGGCTGTTGAGCGAATATTTAGTTAATAAAGGCTATAAGGTTACCGTGTCGAGAGAACCCGGAGGATGCAAAGTGGGGGAGAAAATACGTGAAATTTTGCTCTCTTCGGAAAACAGCGAGATGACGGATGTATGCGAACTGTTTCTTTATGAGGCGGCAAGAGCACAGCATTTTGAAGAAACGGTGCGACCTGCTCTTGAACGGGGCGAAATCGTCATTTTGGACAGGTTTACCGATTCTACTTTTGCCTACCAAGGTTACGGACGTGATTTGGGCGAGGAATGCGTAGAAACGCTCAATAATTACGCCGTAAAGGGTAGGCTTCCCGACCTTACCCTTTTGTTGAAACTTTCACCCGAAACGGCATTTGAGCGCAAAGGCGGTAACGACAAGGGCGACCGTATGGAAACGTCGGGAGAAGAGTTTTTTACGGCGGTTGAAAAAGGATTTGACCGTGCGGCGGAAAAATATGCCGACAGAATAGAAGTAATAAACGTTTCGGGTACGAAAAGCGAAACGCACGGCGTAATATGTGCCTGTGTTGAAAAAAAGTTGGGGGAAAGAAGATGAGCGATAAGGAAAAATATATTATCGACGAAGAAGAAAAAATACTTACTCCCGAAGAACTTGAACAGATAGAAGAAGCGCAACGAAAAGAGAGAATAAAAAAAGCAATGGGGAAAAAGCACAGGAATGTAAGTAAATTATCTGTGTTTTTTAAATGCATTATGGGTCTGGGACTTTTGACAATGGTTATCAGTATGTTGCTTGAAAGCGGTGTTATGATGACTGTTGCACTTGTAACCGTTGCGGTTGCAGGACTGATAAGTTATTTCTTTTTTGACGGAAAATAGTTTCCGTTTAAATTTAATATAAAAAAGAGGTTCGCTTTTTGAAGTGAACCTCTTTTTGTTCTTTATATTCAGGTTTATAACCGAATAGGTGACTATTCAAGTTCAAAAGCACCGGTGTACAGTTGGTAATAAACACCTTTTTCGGCAATAAGTTTTTCGTGATTGCCTCGTTCGATTATTCTTCCGCGGTCAAGAACCATAATTACGTCGGAATTCATAACCGTTGAAAGTCTGTGAGCGATAACGAATACCGTTCTGCCCTCCATAAGTTTATCCATACCTGCCTGTACGATTGCTTCTGTACGGGTATCTATGGAAGAAGTTGCTTCGTCCATTATCATTACGGGGGGATCGGCAACGGCGGCACGGGCAATGGCAATCAACTGGCGCTGACCTTGTGAAAGATTTGCACCGTTATTGGAAAGTTCTGTTGCATAGCCTTTGGGAAGCCTTGAAATAAAGTCATCTGCGCCTGAAAGTTTTGCGGCAGCAATACATTCTTCGTCTGTGGCATCAAGTTTACCGTATCGGATATTGTCCATAACGGTACCTGTAAACAAGTTTGTTTCCTGTAATACAATGCCCAAAGACCGCCTTAAATCGGACTTTTTGATTTTGTTGATGTTTATACCGTCATACCTTACTTTTCCGTCTGCAATATCGTAAAAACGGTTTATAAGGTTTGTTATAGTGGTTTTTCCTGCACCGGTAGCGCCTACAAAGGCAACTTTCTGTCCGGGTTCTGCATATACGGTAACTCCGTGCAAAACTTCTTTGCCCTCTTCGTAAGCAAAGTCAACGTCGGTAAGCCTTACATCGCCTTTAAGGGGAGTATAGGTAACGGTACCGTCGCCGTGGGGATGTTTCCATGCCCACTGACCTGTGTGAGTTGCGGATTCGGTTACGTTTCCGTTAGGAGCGATTTCGGCATTAACGAGGGTAACATAGCCGTCATCAACTTCTTTTTCTTCGTCCATAAGGGCAAATATACGCTCTGCACCTGCCATTGCCATAACAACGGAGTTTACCTGCTGTGAAACTTGGTTTACGTTGCCGGTAAACTGTTTTGTCATATTAAGGAAAGGCACGACTATGCTTATGCTGAAAGCCATTCCCGAAATACTGAAATTGCCAGCACCCGAAACAAGGAACAGACCGCCGACCATAGCGATTATTGCATAGAGTACGTTACCGATATTCATTATTATGGGACCGAGCATATTTGCATATGCGTGTGCTTTGAAACTGTCCTCGTAAAGTTCGCCGTTTATCTTTTCAAAGTCTTCCTCACATTCTTTTTCGTGGCAGAAAACCTTGATTACTTTTTGACCGTTCATCATTTCTTGGATAAAGCCCTCGGTTTTAGCCACGGAATTTTGCTGACGGATAAAGTATTTTGAACTTCCGCCGGCAATCTTTTTGGATACAAAAAGCATTACGGTAACGCCTGCAAGAACAACAAGTGTCATCCAAACGCTGTACCAGAGCATTATGAACAAAACCGAAAGTACGATAACACCCGAGTTAAGTACGGCGGGGAGTGCCTGCGAAACAAGTTGGCGGAGTGCATCGGTATCGTTGGTGTAGTAACTCATTATATCTCCGTGTTTGTGCGTATCGAAATACTTAATGGGCAGATCCTGCATACCGTTAAACATAGATCGGCGGAGTTTATCCAAAAAGCCCTGCGTAAGTTTAGCTACAAGCTGATTGTATGTGGCAATGGAAACTACCGAAAGTGCATAAAGCACGATAAGAATTGCGACAAGGGGAAGAATTTTCTCGGAAGCACCCGTCCAATCCCTTGCCTCATAGAATATACCGATTTGTTCAAGTATTTTTTGCGTAAATATTGAGGGGATAGAAGATACTATTGCGGAAAACACTATGCAAATGCAAATCAGAGGAGTGAGAACGGGGTAGAATGAAAACAGCATTTTAAGAATGCGCATTATTGTTCCCATCTTTTTTGTTTTCTTATTCATTGCCGTCACCTCCGTTTGTCTGCTGTAAGTAAACTTCACGGTAGATCTCACTTGTTTTAAGTAATTCGCTGTGTTTACCCACGTTTTCAATTTTGCCGTTGTTCATAACGATTATCATATCCGCATCTTCAACCGAAGCAATACGCTGTGCGATTATGATCTTTGTGGTTTCGGGAATAAAAGTCTTAAAGCCGTTGCGGATAAGTGCATCGGTCTTTGTGTCTACTGCACTTGTGGAGTCGTCCAAAATAAGTATTTTGGGCTTTTTAAGCAGTGCACGTGCGATACAGAGCCTCTGCTTCTGTCCGCCTGAAACGTTGGTTCCGCCCTGCTCAATCTTTGTTTCGTACTTGTCGGGGAAAGACTGAATAAATTCGTCCGCCTGAGCAAGTTTGCAGGCTTCAATAAGTTCTTCATCAGTGGCATTTTCGTTACCCCAACGGAGATTTTCGCCGATTGTGCCCGAAAACAGCAAGTTCTTTTGCAGTACCATTGCAACGGATGAACGCAAAGTATCGAGATCGTAATCCTTAACGTTGACTCCGCCCACGGAAACGGTACCGTCTGTTGCGTCGTAGAGACGGGGAATCAACTGTACAAGAGAAGACTTACTTGAACCGGTTCCGCCGATTATACCCACGGTAGAGCCGGAGGGAATATGCAAGTTGATATCGGAAAGTGCGTAAAGTTTTGCATTTTCGGAATATTTGAAGTTTACGCTTTTAAAGTCAATGGAACCGTCGGCAACAGCCGTAACGGCATTCTCGGGTGAAACGAGATTTGATTTTTCTTCAAGTATTTCGGAAAGACGCTTAATGGACTCCATTGAAATAGTAAGAATAACATATATCATAGAGAGCATCATAAGTTGCATAAGCACTTGGAAGCCGTAAGTGAGCATTGCGGAGATATGACCGATATTAACTACCGTTCCACCGCTTGTTACGGTAAGTTTTGAACCGACAAGCATAATGAAAACCATATTAAAGTATACACAAAACTGCATTAAAGGGGAGTTGAGAGCAACTATCCGTTCGGCTTTTGTAAAATCATCGCAGATGTCTTTTGATGCAACGGCGAATTTTTTCTTTTCGTGTTCTTCTCTCGAAAAGCCTTTTACCACACGCATTGCACGCACGTTTTCCTCGATTGATTCGTTAAGACGGTCGTATTTCCTGAAAACACGCCTGAATGCAGGCATTGCTTTTTGACCTACAAGGAATAAGCCGAAGCCGAGCACGGGAATGACCACCGCAAAGGTCAAAGCAAGTTTACCGCCCATAATTCCTGCCATAACTACGCAGAAAATAAGCATAAGAGGTGCACGGACGGCGGTACGTATTATCATCATATACGCCATTTGCACGTTTGAAATATCGGTTGTCATTCTTGTAACAAGTGAAGAAGAGGAAAATTTATCCACGTTTTCAAAGGAGAACGACTGTATTTTGCCGAAAACGTCCTTGCGCAGATTTTTTGCAAAACCGGAAGATGCTTTTGAACTTGTAAAGCCTGCCGCTCCGCCGAAGCAAAGGGAAACACACGCCATAAGCGTAAGCAAAAGCCCCGTTTTTATAATATAGGATATTTCAACGCCTGCTTCTATCCTGTTTACAAGATCGGCGGTAATAAAGGGAATAAGCGCTTCGATAATTGCTTCGCCGATAATGAAAATAAGCGTAAGTATCGTTGGCTTTTTGTATTCTCTTACGCTTTTCAGTAACTGTTTAAACATTTTTTATCCTTTCCGTACAAAAGTACTTTTTAATTAACCTTTTTATTTTACACCTTGATATACAAAAAGTCAAACGCTAAAAAGAAAACAAAAAATTAAAAATGCAAGAGGAGTGCTCTTGCATTTTGTATCATTCGTCCAAAAGGTCACTGCGGTTAAATTCCGCAACGAGGTCGTCGGCTGCATATGCCATTTTAGGTGCAACGGGTATGGCAAGTTCCATAGGAGTTTGATTAAAACCGCTTGTTTTTGTGTAGTAAAACACTATGGCATCCTGTCCGCAGATTTCTTTCCGTTCTACTCTGTGATAGGTAACCCCTTTGTCACCGAAATAGCATACTTTACCGCAGTACCATATTCCTCTCCGTGAAAAAATAATTTCACGGGCATCACCCGTTATAAGTGTGCGCAGTTTTAAGAGAAGATACTGGGAATAGGGCAGAGAAATAACTGCTATTATAAACAAAAACAGTGCAACGAAAAGTATGATTATGCCCAAATAATGGGCGTATTGGTTAAAATATGCTATAAGTCCCGCAATAAGCGCCACAGATGCTCCGAGAGCAAAATTAACAAAACGTGTCTTTTTTTGAGTGCGGCAGGTCTTGCGGTAAAAACGGTATACGGTTTCGGGCTTATAACGCCAAACGGCATAGAGTTTTTCGTTTATACTGTCGGCAACGTTTTGCTTTACGGAAGCGACAACCGACACCGCTATTCCGAAAATAAAGGAAAAAAACGCACATACGAAAATATAATATGTGGTTTCTGTGTACTGATCACGGTTAAGCAGATATGCTATAACGATAAAAGCAAGTACCGATGCGCAAAGGAGAAACAGACCTAATGCACGTAACAGATCAAGGTGACGTTGGTATGCGGTATCGAGTTTCTTTTTATTCTTCGCCATTGAAAAATTCCTTCATATCTTTCAAAAAGTTTTCCGTTTCATCTACACATTCGTCGGGAATAGCAAGTGAAAGCGTTTCTTCTTTTTTCTTTTTGAGAACCGTTAAATAAAGCATTCCGTTTTCACTGCGAACATTTGTTATCCCGTGGGAAATACCGTCGAAAAGTTCGGCTTTTCCGCCGTATATCATACCGTTATGGGAGAGTATGAAATCCGGCAGAGCGGACAAGGTATCTTTTGTTCGCTTTTGCCCCATAAAAATCCAACCCAGCGAAGTAAATGTCAGCGCAAGGGAGGCAAGGAGGGAGGTAAGATAATTTCCGCCGTTTTGGGAAATATACAGACCCAAAGCCGTTCCGCAGACAATAACCGTACTGTAAAGTATAACGGGAGTTTTTTTCTTTGTTTCAAACCCCGTATTCCAACCGATTATTTTGTTTGAAGCGATAAAACTGATTTTAGCAATGCGTGATTTGGCAACCGCAAGTATTGTATATGCAAGCACAAAAACGGCAAACAGAGCCATAATTGCCCAAAAGAGGGCAACTTTAAAACCTGTTGCCGAAACTTGAACAAAAGGTGCGAAAAGAGCAAATGCAATTCCCGTTACAAGAAACAGAATATCCATATCAAACCTCAAAACCGCAGGCAACAAGGAAACGTTTTAAGCCTGCCTGACCTGCTTCATCTTCTTTGAAAACGCCAGCATCTCTGAGAACGTTTTCACAAACTTTACCCATTTCACTGCGGATGTAATTTAAGGCTTCATCCTTTGTTTTGGGTGCATATTTGTCCTTAAATCCGTTATACCAAGCAATATGAACACTGTCCGAGGGAAGATCTTTGCTTTCAAGCCAAGCATCGGCAATACCGTCCAATTCGCCTTTAAGTCTTCCGGGAAGAATAAACAGACCCATAACTTCGATAAGCCCGATGTTTTCTTTTTTGATATTGTGCTTGTCGGGGTGGGGATGGAAAAGACCGAGAGGGCATTCGTCCGTGGTAATATTGTTACGCAAAACAATATCGCACTCGTATTTGCCGTCGGAGTTTACCCTTACGATGGGGGTTACGGTGTTGTGTTCGTTACCGTCGGTGTAAGCAATGATATTAAGACTTTCGTCGTTATATTCGTGCCAAGTATTGAGTATTTTATTGGCTACGGGAAGAATTTCGTTATAATCTTCACTTGTAAGGCGCAAACAGGTCATTGGCCAATTTACCACACAAGCGGAAACCTTTTCGTTTTTGCAGGAAAATTTAAAACGGCTTTTTGCTTTTTCCATAGGCATAACGTGGCAACCGCCCTGAAAATGCTCGTGAGTAAGTATTGAACCGCCAACACCGGGAAGTTGGGTGTTTGAACCGATGAAATAGTGGGGGAATCGGCGCAAAAAGTCAAACAAACGCACAAATTTCTTTTCGTCCATAGTCATAGGCGTATGCTCGTTGCGGAAAACAATGCAGTGCTCGTCATAGTACACGTAGGGACTGTATTGGAAATTCCATCTTTCGCCGTCAAGCGTTACGGGAATAATACGCAACGTCTCGTGAGAGGGATAACCGAGCCTGCCGAAATAGCCCACATTTTCGGTGCAGAGCATACATTTTGGATAGTTGGTTTGAGGCATTGATTTCTGCTTTTCTATCTCTTTGGGGTCTTTTTCGGGTTTTGTAAGGTTTACGGTTATTTCCAAAGTACCGTAAGAAGATTCGTAGTCGTATTTTATATTCTTCGCCACGTCGAAAGTGCGAATATAGTTGGAATCACGGCAAAGGCCGTAGAACCAATCCGTTGCTTCTTTTATTGAATTTTTTGCAAGACGAGCGAAAATTTCCTCTGCCTGTGACTGCATCATAAGCATACAACCGCAGATTTTCGTATCGAACATTGCACGGTATGCGGCGGTGTTCATTTCGATAAAACCTTTTTCGGCGGCATAGTCCGTCATTTCCTCCAAAACGGGGACAATGCTCTCGGGAATGTCAACGCTTCCCTCAAACGGGGAATCAAGACGGAAAAGGTCGAGCAATCTGTTGCGTACAAGAGGCTTGTCCGCTTCAAAGCAAAGTCCTTTTTTTACCGCAAAACAGGTACATATTTCAACACACTCTTTTATATTCATTATATTTTCCTCCAAAAAAACGTTACTTATATATAATAG
>CAZBLS010000053.1:0-12178 GCA_964492705.1 uncultured Oscillospiraceae bacterium
ATACTGTTTTATTTTAATCATATCTTCTACACTGTTCCAAAGGAATAACTTGCAATAAGTAAAAAAAGCGAAATGCACGTAAAAGCATTTCGCCGACCGAATTCTTTATAAAAATCATTCCTGTAAAATATTATTCTTAATATACTGTACGTTTTTTTCTGCTTCGGAAACCTGTGTGTAAGGATAAAGGTAAAGTTCACTAACTTCATCATCGCTCCGAATTTCGTTCGAATTACTGCAAATATTGCAGACAAGGTCAAATAAACTGTCCCGTTTTACCACATTGATAGCATTGCTTTTCACGGAAATGCTTTTAAGGGTGCAACGCTCGGAAAAGACAATTACAGAAAACATCGGAATACCGTCACCGACAAGCACTTTGAGATTTTTTGTATGTGTGCGATTTTTCATTATCGGCTTATAAAAAAACTCTTTATGACTTCTGTTTTTTTGCTTGGCAAAGTTTGATACCAATTTTTTTGATTTTCACTGCCGAAGATCCAACCGCTGTACTTTTTACTTTCGAAAACGAACATTCCCTTTCTGCAAATCATAAGCACGTCAATTTCCGTCGTTTGTCCGTTTTCTTTTGGAATATAAAAATTGAAGAGAAATTTCTCTTTTTCAAAAGCATTTAACACTTTGTAAGTTCGGTATTCGCCGTAACGCCCAACGTCGAAGCGCAGAAATCAATAAGGAAATTCGGTTATTGCAAAGTATGCGCCTTTTTTGTACTTGATATAATCGAAAATTACAAATACCAAGGCAATTATAAGTATCAGTAACAGCGGAAGATTATACGGTTGATTTATACCTCTTTTTTATTTCTCCATAACACTTTTGGAGAGAAGAGCGGATTCCTCATCGGGCAGGCACTTTAATCGGTAAAAAGGTACTTTTTTTATAAGTTTGTCAACGGTTTCGAGCATTAAAGCGGTGCTGTTCGTCCCCGCACGGCGCAAAGTTTGGTTAAGTAATTTTTCAAAAATAACAGCCGAGTCGGTTATTCCCTCAATACTGTTTTTTTCGTCGCGCTCAATAAAGCATATACCTTTAAGGGGAAGTTTTACGTTGCGGTTTAAGTTTACAGAACCGCTCCAAGGCGTTCCGTAACAATAAAAAGTGCCGTCAATACAGCGCAGGGCGGGTTTATCGTCATTGATTATAAAAGCATCCTTAAAACATCGGCACCACAGAGAAGTGTGGGTGGATTTACCTACACCTGAATTTGCCGAAAAGAGATATGCTCCGCCGTTAAGAGCCACCGCCGATGAATGAAGAACCAATCCGTTATATTTAAGTAAGCTTGCTGAAAATTGCAGATTAAGAAGAAAATACTCCCAATCCGAAATCAGCGCATCGGGATGCGCATCCTTAAATCTGCTTACGGATTTTTCCGTAACGGATAGAGTAACATCGGGGGTGGGAGTAAAACTTTGAATATAGGGAAGAGCCTGTTTAGCGGTTCTTCCCGAGCATTCAAAATTGTACAGCAAATCTGCTATTTTATACGTATTCATCAAAACTTTTTGTTCTTTGCGGCGAGTTCGATAATATATTTACCGTAGTCACTGCTCTTGTTTTCTTCACCGAGGGCACGGAACTGCTCGGTGGTAATAAATCCTCTGCGCCAAGCGATTTCTTCAATACAGGAAATATAAAATCCCTGCAATGACTGTACGGCGTGAACGTAGTTGGAAGCGGTAAGCATACCTTCGGGTGTGCCCGTGTCAAGCCAAGCCATACCTCTGCCCATAAGAATAACGTTAAGATCCTTTGTTTCAAGATAAGCATTGTTTACCGAGGTGATCTCGATTTCGCCCCTTGCGGAGGGTTTTACGTGCTTGGCAATATCGATGACCCTGTTATCGTAAAAATACAGTCCGGGAACGGCAAAATTGCTCTTGGGTTCTTGGGGTTTTTCTTCAATGGAGATAACCTTGTTGGAAGAATCAAATTCAACTACGCCGAAAGCACGGGGATCGGAAACGGGATATCCGAAAATAGTTGCGCCGGATTCAAGGGATTTTGCCCTGAAAAGCAACTGCGAAAAGTTCTGTCCGTAAAATACGTTGTCGCCGAGGATAAGGCAAACATTGTCTTCACCGATAAATTCTTCACCGATAATAAATGCATCCGCAAGACCTCTGGGGGAAGTTTGCACGGCGTAACTTATCTTAATACCGAGTTTGCTTCCGTCGCCCAATAAACGCTCGTAGAGGGGTGTATCGTCGGGGGTTGAGATAATAAGTACCTCGTTTATGCCTGCAAGTAACAGTACTGACAGGGGATAGTAAATGAGGGGCTTATCGTAGATAGTCAATAACTGTTTTGAAATGACCTTGGTCATAGGATAGAGGCGAGTTCCTTTACCGCCTGCAAGAATAATACCTTTTGTTTTTTTCATAATCAAACCGTCCTTTTATTCTGTCTCAAGTAAATTGTTGTCGGCAAGTGTGGATAAAAAAGAATCAATGTCTTTTTCAGCCTTGTCTTTGCCGATTTCATATTCGGAAAGAATACCCGAAAGAAGTTCTTCTTTTGTTGTTCCGTTCATAAGCATATCAAACATAAACGATGCCGTAGCATTAAGTTTGATTATACCGTCAAATTCGGCTGTGGGGTCTGCGGAAACGGCAATATGCATACCTGCCACTTCACGCTTTACAAAACCGCTCTTTATTTTCATAGTATCCTCCCTGAATTTTGCATAAACTGACGTATTCCGCCGTTTATGACAGTATTATACTATAACATCGGGGTTTGTGTCAAGGGTACAAAAATGCCCGAAACGTTTTTTTGTTTCGGGCAAAATAAAAATTATTTCTTTTCCATATCCTTGGCTTCTTCACGGCTGAGGTCCACGGCATCGTCATCGTATTCAACTACGGAAATAGCGGCCTTGTTAAATACAAGTTTGGTTTCTTCCGGACCTACCGCAATGGTAACGATATCGTCTTTAATATCCTTTACGGTACCGTACATACCGCAGTCCATCATAACTCTGTCGCCGTTTTTAAGCGCATTTTTTCTTTCCTGCATAAGTTTCTGGCGTTTTCTCTGCTTGCGTCCCGAAAGCCAAATGAAAACTATCATAGCCACCATAATAAGGAGCATAGGAAGTGAACTTTCAAGTGCCGACGGAGCGGTTGTTGCAACGTCTTCAAGTAAAACAAAATTCATAGTAAAAAATCCCTTTCAAAATGATGATAATATAATAACAGATAAAACGTTATTTAACAAGTGAAATTTAAGTTAAATCTATCTGTAACCTGTCTTTTTGAGAAATTCGTCTCTGAAATCAAGAGAACGGTCTTCCCAAATCGCTTTTTTGAAATCTTCGGTAAGTTTGTGCAAATAACGGAGATTATGAATTGATGCAAGGCGTGCACCCATAATTTCCCCTGCATTAAACAGATGACGGATATATGCTCTTGAAAAATTACGGCAGGCATAGCAGTCGCATTCTTCGTCCAAGGGACGGGGGTCTTCCTTATATACGGCATTGCGGATAACGAGTTTTCCGTTGCTTGTCATAACGGTTCCGTTACGTGCTATACGGGTGGGCAGAACGCAATCCATCATATCAACGCCTCTTACAAAGCCCTCGATAAGGCAATCGGGAGAACCTACGCCCATAAGGTAGCGAGGCTTATCCTTGGGCATAACGGGCATTAAATCGTCAAGAATATCGTACATAAGTTCTTTCGGCTCACCTACGGAAAGACCGCCGATGGCAATACCGGGACAATCGGTATATGCGGATGCGCCTTGGGCACTTGCTCTGCGGAGATCCTTATACATACTGCCCTGAACAATGGGGAACAGCGCCTGATTATCGTTTGTCCAAGAAGAATGACACCGTTCAAGCCAACGGAGAGTACGTTCCATATTTTCTTTTGCTTCTTTATAGTCGCAAGGGTAGTGGGAGCAAACGTCAAACTGCATCATAATATCAGAACCGAGTGCTTGCTCTATCTCGATGACTTTTTCGGGCGTGAAAAGATGTTTTGACCCGTCAATATGGGAGTGAAAATAAACGCCCTCTTCCTTAATCTTCCTAAGGTCGGAAAGGGAAAATACCTGAAATCCTCCGCTGTCGGTCAAAATGGGACGGTCCCAATGCATAAATTTATGCAATCCGCCCATTTGCTTTACAAGTTGATGACCGGGACGGAGATAAAGGTGATAAGTGTTTGAAAGGATGATCTGCGAATGGATTTCCTTTAATTCTTCCGGTGAAACAGCTTTAACCGTTGCCTGTGTTCCCACGGGCATAAAAACGGGAGTTTCGATAACGCCGTGCGGAGTAGTGAACCGAGTTATCCTCGCACCGGACTGTTTACATTCTTTAATTACTTCAAATTTAAATTTATCTGTTTTCATATGACCTCTGGTGGTTGTTTTTTTATACGGCAAAATATGAGCCGGTTAGGGGGATAAATCGCCGATAGGCAAGCGTAAGCAGAACAATCGTCAAAATTCAAAACAAATCGTCGTGAGTACCTGTTCGAGCCAAGAACAGTATCAATTGATCAGAGGTAATCCGATATATAAGCAATCAATCCGATTGAATATGGCATTCTCGAGATCATATCCCCGTTTCTGTGCCGATTTTTAAAATGGTTTGACGGGACGATCTTATACTTCACTTAAAATGTCATCCATCATACTGTTTACACTGTCATACTTCTTGTACTTTTGGGGAGAATTGAACATATCCCTTCCATTGCTTCAAGTGCGGTCTTGTTAGGAATTTCTCGGGTAATGGAAAACGGAATTCTTCCTTCGTAAAGCATTTTACGCAGAAAAATATTTACGGCGGTGGAAAGTTCCAATCCGAGAGCGACAAGCATTACCTGCGCTTTTGATTTGGTTTTTCGCATCAAGGCTGATGTTTGTAGATACCTTAGATATAATAACAGTTCCTTTTAATAATAGTATAGCATATTATGACTTGTTTGACAACGCATATGCTATACTGTTTGTAAAATGTTGAAATCAGTATACTTTATGTTGCGATTTTAACATAAAAGCATAGCATCTCCAAAGGAGAAAAATCTGTAACCGTTTTCTTTTGCCTGTTCGTAAAGGGATAATATTTCTTCCTTTGAGCACAGTGCACTGACAAGCATAAGAAGAGTTGATTCAGGCAGGTGAAAGTTGGTTATAAGGCAGTCAACGGCTTTGAATTTATATCCGGGATAGATAAAAATATCTGTGTTACCGCTTGACGGATAAACAGTTCCGTCACTATTGGAAGAACTTTCGAGGGTACGGCAAG
This sequence comes from uncultured Oscillospiraceae bacterium, assembly GCA_964492705.1. GTDB lineage: Bacteria > Bacillota > Clostridia > Christensenellales > QALW01 > UMGS1322. The sequence continues at coordinate 5,285 of CAZBLS010000053.1, forward strand.
CGGTAGTGCCGACGCACACTATGCGACCGCCCTTTTCCCGTGCTTTGTTTATGCGCATTGCGGAATCCTCACTGACGCAGTAGTATTCGCTGTGCATTTTGTGGTTTGTTACGTCGTCAACCTTAACGGGACGGAAAGTACCCAATCCCACGTGAAGCAATACGGGTACTATATCCACGCCCATATTTCTTATTTTATCAAGCAGTTCGTCGGTAAAGTGAAGACCTGCGGTGGGAGCGGCGGCAGAACCTACTTCCTTTGAATAAACGGTTTGGTACATTTCTTTGTTTTCAAGTTTTTCGGTAATGTACGGGGGAAGAGGCATTGTGCCCAAACGGTCGAGAATTTCTTCGAAAATACCGTCATATTTAAATTTTACGATCCTATTGCCGTCGTCTTTGACTTCGGTCACTTCCGCTTCAAGTTCGTCACCGAAAAGGAAGACCTGACCGATTTTTGCTTTTTTGCCGGGGCGAGCGAGAATTTCCCAAACATCGCTTTCCAAACGGCGCAAAAGCAAAAATTCAATAAAACTGCCCGTATCTTTTCGCACACCTATCAATCTTGCAGGCAAAACTCTCGTTTCGTTTATAACCAAGCAGTCGTTTGGGCGCAAATAGTCACACAGGTCATAAAATTTGCGGTGCGCAACTTCTTTTTTGCTTCTGTCGTAAACGAGAAGTTTTGCGTGATCTCTCGGTGAAACGGGAGTTTGTGCTATAAATTCTTTTGGTAGATCGTAGTAAAAATCACTTGTTTTCATCGTCAAGAGAAAGCCTCATTTGAATATTTTCGTGGATGTTTTCGGGTTTTATGCCCAAATGTTCGTATGCCACAGGGAGAACTATGCGCCCTCTCGGCGTACGGGATATAAATCCCAACTGTAAAAGGTAGGGTTCGATAACGTCTTCTATTGTCACGTTTTCTTCGCCCACAGAAGCGGCGAGAGTATCAATACCTACGGGACCTCCGCCGAATTTTTCTATCATTGTGCGCAGGACACGGTGGTCGTTGGCGTCAAGACCCAATTTGTCCACGTCAAGCATTTCAAGGGCACTGTCAGCGGTGTTGCGGTCGATTATGCCGTTGGATTTAACCTGTGCAAAGTCGCGCACTCGCTTTAAAAGGCGGTTGGCTATACGCGGTGTTCCCCGTGAACGGAGAGCAATGGCGTAAGCGCCGTCTTCTTCAATGGGAATTTCCAAAATAGAAGCACTTCTGCGGATGATTTTAGAAAGGTCTTCGGGTGAATAAAGTTCAAGCCTGCAAATTACGCCGAAACGGTCACGGAGAGGTGAAGTAAGCATACCGGCTCTTGTGGTTGCACCCACAAGGGTAAACGGGGGGAGCGAAAGGCGCATAGAGCGTGCCGACGGACCTTTTCCAAGCATAAGGTCAATGGCAAAATCCTCCATTGCCGGATAGAGTACTTCTTCCACGTTTCGGTTGAGGCGGTGAATTTCGTCAATAAACAAAATATCGTTTTCGTTAAGGTTGGTAAGTATGGCGGCAAGGTCACCGGGACGTTCTATGGCAGGACCGCTTGTAACTCGCAGAGAAACACCCATTTCGGCGGCGATAATATTGGCAAGGGTGGTTTTTCCCAGCCCGGGAGGACCGTAGAGCAAAGTATGGTCAAGGGCTTCGTTCCTTGATTTTGCTGCGGAAGTAAAAATGCCGATAAGTTCTTTTACTTTTTCCTGACCTATATAATCTTCGAATTTTTTCGGGCGCAGTGAATTTTCACTGTCGGTATCTTCTTCCAAAATGCCCGAAGTTATTATTCTTTCGTCTTCCAATATGATTATCTCCTGTCAAAACTTTTAAGCACGGCACGTATAATTTCTTCGGTGCCGTTGCAATTGCCGATTACCGCTTCAACTGCTTTCGAAGCATCCTGCGGAGAATATCCGAGGGCGGTAAGAGCGTATACGGCATCGCTTGCACTTGCTGAAACCGTTTGCGTTTTTGGGTTGACGAGCGCATCTTTAAGTTCTTCGTTTTCCACTTTTTCACGCAGTTCCAAAATAAGCCGTTGTGCGGTTTTTTTGCCTATGCCCGGAACTTTCGTAAGAGCGGACGCATCACCGCCCACAAGGATCACCGCAAGTTCACCTGCGGAAACGGATGAAAGTATTTGCAGGGCAAGTTTGGGGCCGATTCCGCTTACCGAAATCAGGCGCAAAAACATTGTTCTGTCCTCTTTTGTTAAAAAGCCGAAAAGAATTATCGCATCTTCACGCACGTGCTGATAGGTGTAGATTTTTCTTTTTTCGCCCAACGTAACGCTGTTTATAACGCTTGACGGGCATTGTAAAAAATAACCGATATCTCCTGCCGAAATAACTATTCCGTTTGCATCGGTTTCTTCAATATAACCGTTTATATATGCATACATAAGTGCTGTTCCTATCTTATCTTAAACTGACTGCTCATTTTTGCCGTGTGAGCGTGGCATATTGCGGCGGCAAGACCGTCGGCGGCATCGTCGGGCTTGGGAATTTTGTCAAGTCCCAAAAAATATGTAACCATTTGCTGTACCTGATGCTTATCCGCTCTGCCGTATCCTACAACTGCCTGCTTTATTTGCAGTGGGGTGTATTCGTACAGTTCACTTGTTTTCATAGAAGCGGCGGCGAGCAAAACGCCTCTTGCCTGCGCTACGCTGATAGCGGTTTTTATGTTGTTATTGAAAAACAGTTCTTCAACCGCAATGGCGTCGGGACGGAACCTGTCGATAACACGTTGCACGTCGGAATAAATATTGCGCAACCGCACCGGGGCAGGCATATCCGGCGGAGTTGAAATAATACCGTATTCTATCAGTTTATGCTTGTGACCGTCGGTGGATATAACGCCGAAACCCAATGTGGCAAGACCGGGGTCAAAACCGAGTATAACCATTACTGCGCCTTATCTGCCGAAAGAAGACCGTAATATATTCTGTCAACGGTTGTGCCGTTTTCGGAAACTATGTCCTGCAACATAATGCCTTCTTTTCTGAAACCCAACTTCTCGGCAAGTTTTTGAGCGGGATAGTTATCCTTGTCGATACAGGTATATATCTTGTTAAACTCAAAGCCTTTAAAGCAGGTGTTTTTTATCATTTCCGCCGAAGTGCGGTATGCGATACCTCTGCGCAAAAATTCTTCGTTACCGATAATAACGTAGTATTCGGCTTTGCGGTTGGCATCGTCAATATTGACAAGCCCCAGCATACCAACGGGGTATTTGTCTCCGTTTTCTTCGGTGGCGCATATTACGAAATCTTCACGGGATCTGTCCAAAAGAGAACGCTGAAACCATTTGTTGCCTTCGGATTCGTTTTTGGGAAGATAACCGTGGAAAAATTTTGTGTGCGCACGGTTTGATGCCCACTGTACAAGAAAGGGAATATCGCACCGTTCGATCTTGCGGATGTTGAGCCTGTAACTTACCATAAATATTACCTCTTAAAAAATATATATTTTTTCCTTTACTCTATATTATAGCAAATTCCGCAAAAAAAGCAATGCACATTTTTTAAATACGGTAATATTTTTGAATTTTGCGAAGTATATTTTATTGAAAATAGGTTTATATCGGAGGCAGGTATGGAAATAAGCAAAGAAAACATAACTTATGACCGCATTATAAGAAAACGCTTTTCGGTAAGCGTAAACGGAAAAGAGACCGTAGGCGAAAAACTGCTTACTGTAACGGCAAGGGCATATACGGGACGGTGCGAGGTGCTCTCGGGGGAAATAATAGCCGAGGGTTATGTTGTTTTCACTGCACTGTATAGTGATGAAGAGGGTAATATACGCAAAAAAGAGCATACGGAACGCTTTGCCGAAAGCGAAAAGTGCGATGGAGCGGAGCCGAGCACGGGAATATATTCGGTATGTACTGTAAGCAAGGTAAAGGCGTATACCGAAGCAGGGACGGTTATGTTTTCGGCAACGGTAAATATATCAAGTATTCTTTTTACAAAGGAGAACAGAGAACTGATAAAAGCGGAGGGAGATTTAAAGAAAAAAGAAGATACGTTTATTGCAAACGAATGTACGCTTGCACAGCAACTGCGATTTTCGCTTACGGAGAAAAGAGAACTTTCGCCCCGTCTTCCCGAGGTAGAGGAAATACTGACCGTTTCTTTTTGCCCTAAAATAACCGACGTGCGTATTTCGGCGGGGCAACTGATAATCGGCGGAGAAGCACAGGTGCAGACGGTATACCGCTCCGACGACGAGTACGAACCCATTGTGCAGATAACCGACAGAATTGAATTTTCCCGTATAACGGATATAAACGGTTCGGGGGAAACGGCGGAAGTTTTTCTTACGGCGGAAAGTTCCGTTGCGGAGATCGAAAACGACGAAAACGGCGAAAAACGCAGTATAAAATATGCGTTTGACCTTTGCGGATATGCATATTCGGTTAAAAAGACGGAATATACATATTTGAGCGATGCGTATTCGGTAACGAACAGGACGGAAGTGACGAAAGAACGCTTTAACGTAAGTTTGCAGGAGAGCGAAGAAAGATTTAATGCTACGGGCAGTTTAAGCGTACGCTTGCCGGAGAACAAACCGCCTGTTTCGAGGATAAGTGCAGTGTATTTTTCGCCGGATTTAAGCGAAAGCAACCAAAATGGCAGCAAAAACGTGCTTTCGGGCACGGCGGACATATCGGTTGTATATCAGTCATCTGGCTCGGGAGAAACGGAAGGGTTTAACGTAACCGTTCCCGTAAAAATTGACGTTGACTGTACGGGAATACCTTTCTGCTGTGAAGTAACGGATATGCAGGCGGTTCTTGTATCGGGAGGAGAAACGGAAATACGCTATACCGTTACGGGAAAACTGTACGAAATAAATTCTTTTGCAGCGGAAGCCGTTACCGATATATGCGATAAAGGGGAGCGGGAAGCGGACGAATTCGGGATAGTTATATACACGGTTTGTAAAAACGAAAGTATGTGGGATATATGCAAGAAATTCGGTGTGGACGAAAAAGGTATCCGTGCGGTAAACGAAGATATGAAAAACGAACCCGAAGCAGGGGATAAAATATATATTTTTAAACCGATTGCCGTATAAAAGGATGAAATTTAAGCAAAAACGTTCGTTTTTTGACGTTTTTGCTTTATTTTTTTTCGATTATGTATTATAATAAACAAAACCCTTACGGTTTTTTGAAAGGAAGGTATGTTTTCTTAAAAAAGAAAACCGAAAATAGATGGCGAGACCTACTGTATGTGTTATTGACGGAGATGCGTTAAAGTATAACTTCGCACAGATAAAAAATTACGTAAAAAACAAAAAAGTACTTGTTCCCGTGAAAGCGGATGCTTACGGGCACGGGCTTGTGCAGGTTGCCGAGATTTTGCGGGATAAAGCGGATTATTTCGGCGTTGCTACCCTTGAAGAAGGCAGAGAACTGCGTAAAAACGGTATTAAGACACCGATACTGTGCCTTGACCCTTTGCCAAAAGGCAGTGAGAGTATTGCGGTGGAATACGGTATCGAGCAGTCGGTGTTTTCCGCTTATGCAATCGAACTTTTGGAAAAAGAGTGCGAAAGGCAAAACGGAAAAGCAGGCGTTCATATAAAAATAGAAACGGGTATGCACCGCACGGGTACGGAATCGGGAGAAAGCCTTGAAAAATTACTCTGTGCAATAAAGAATGCACCGCATATTGAACTTAAAGGTGTGTTTACCCATTTTTACGAATCCGATACCGATGACAGAACTTTGACGGATTTGCAGGCGGATAAATTTAAAATTGCCGTTGAACAGATAAAAAATTACGGCTTTGAAAACTTTATTATTCACTGCGCAAACAGCGGAGGAGTGCTCTCCTATCCCGAATACACTTTCGATATGGTGCGTCCGGGCATAATCACTTACGGGTATTATCCGTCTGAAACCGTAAAGAGACCGTTTAATATCAGACCCGTAATGTCTTTTAAAACGGAAGTCGTTGCGTTTACACACGTAAATAAGGGTGAAACGGTAGGGTATTCGGCAACGTTTAAGGCTGAAAGAGATACGCTTCTTGCCGTGCTTCCCGTAGGCTACGGCGACGGATACAAAAGGCTTCTTTCAAATAAGGGTGAAGTGCTGATAAACGGTAAGCGTGCGCCTATTAGGGGGAATATCTGTATGGATATGACTCTTGTGGACGTCACGGATATAAAAGACGTTTTTGTGGGCAGTGAAGCGGTGCTTTTCGGAAAACAGGGCGACGAATTCATAACTGCCGACGAAATTGCCGAAAAATGTTTTACGATAAGTTACGAGATAATGCTGTCGGTAACGGACAGGGTGCCTAAAAAGTATGTGTAATGCAAGTAAACGTTTAAACGGCAGGAAAGCACGTAAGGAAATACCCGAGGAAGAAAGAAAAATATTTGATAAGATAATAAACGGATATCTTGCGGAGATTTTAAAAGATGCCGAGAACGTTATGGTTTACAGTGCCGTTGACGGTGAAGTTACGGTGGAAATAGAGGGAAAAGAACTTATTTACCCGAGGGTTGAGGGCGAAAATATAGTACCGGTAAAAAAAGGAAAATTCTTTTGCGGTGCGTACGGTATAAGTGAACCCGAGGGTGAAGAATACACGGGGAAAACAGATGCGGTGGTTGTGCCTATGTGCGCATTTGACAGAGAAATGAACAGGCTCGGATTCGGAAAAGGCTATTATGACCGATTTTTGCAAAACAGGCAGGTCTTAAAGGTAGGCGTTGCCTATTCAACCCAATGCTGTTTGAAAATAGATACAAAAGAGACCGACGTTAAAATGGATATTATCGTTACCGAAAAAGGAGTTTTAGGGATTTAATGAAGAAAACGATTGGACTTTCACTTAAACTGTTTGCCGGCTTTATCGCAACGGCAGTTATTTCG
>CAZBLS010000054.1:0-11928 GCA_964492705.1 uncultured Oscillospiraceae bacterium
AGAAATGCACAGCAAAAGAATTTGACTTTGGATGCTTTGTTTTCGGCGGATGTTTGAATTTATATTGGCAATGGTACTGCCGTAATTTGACGGGAAGAAATCAAAATCTTTTCTTTTGTATGTGGCAGGAAAATTCCGTAAGCAGATTTTCCGGCATAAGTTTTGACATAATAAAAGCCATACGGATCTTAAAAGAGGGAATTATGATTGCTTTTCCCTTAAAAGTTTTTTTCAGTGCATAGGCAACAACTTTTTGCGCCGTCAACGGGCGAGAAGACGAGGTGGTTTTTGCAACGGAATTAAATTCGGTTGCAACCGAGCCGGGGCAAAGTGCCGAAACGCATACGCCGTATTCTTTTGCTTCACGGGTTGCCGCTTGGGAAATACGCAACACAAAGGCTTTTGTTGCATAGTATAATCCGAAGTAAGGTCCTGCCATAAAGGAGGCGGCAGAGGCGGTGTTCAGTATATAACCCCTTTTTTTCTTTTTAAAGGAAGTTAAGTAAAGTTTAAGGAGCAAATACTGTGCGTTAACGTTAAGCGCAATCATTTTTTCGTCCGATTCCGTATCCGAAGATACGATGTCGCCGAAAGTGCCGAAGCCTGCGTTGTTTATAAGAATATCCGCATCGGGATAACGGGCGTAAAGTTCCTTGCAGTTTTCGCTTACCGAAAGGTCGCAACAAAAAATATCGCAAGGGTTTTTGAGTTCGCTTTTTAACTGCAAAAGTTTGTCTTCACGGCGTGCTACGATAACGGTACTGTACCCGAGAGCATCCAACTGCAATGCAAATTCTCTGCCCAAACCGCTGCTTGCACCTGTAATTACTGCTAACATATTGCCTCCGAGGAAATTTAAATAAATTCGTGTATAAAAGATAAAAACGGCAGTGACCCCGGTTTGGTAATTTCCCTGTAAACGCAGTATAATGCGATAAACAAAAGGGAAATCAGCACGAGAGATACGGCGTCACCTACCCTTATTTTCAGCCTGTCGCCTTTCGGTACAAGTTTAAGTGATTTCATTATCGGCATCATCGCACTTAAAAATATAACGAGCAAAATGCTTTCCCACGGGAACAGTGCGATGTTTTTAACTATTCTTGCTTCGGTCATCAGCGTTTGTGCGGCATCGGGGTGGAAATAATTCCACATAGACCGTATTATTGGGTCAAGCATAAGGTTGCATACTACCGATACCGAAAAACGGGAAAACGATATTCTTCCCACGGTAATATTTTTGCGGTACAGGAACAGTGCGAAAATCAGTGAACCTGCTATTTCCTGAAAAATATAGGGGAAGAAGTAAGCGCCTTGGGGGAACAGAAGTGCTCCGAGCGTATCGCTGACACAGGCGGCGAGGATCGCCACCGCGGGACCGAATATCATTGCGCCCAGTGCGTTGATCAAAAAGCCGAAGTTAATATGAAGTATATTCGGCACCAAGGTGATGGAAACACTGCGCAAAGCAACTCTCAATGCGATGAGCAGTGCGGCGAGTACGATTTTGCGCACGTTTTTAAGCTCTTTGGCGGCACAAACCCAATACTCTTTTGAAAAAATTGACATAAAAAACTCCTCCTGACTTAACGTAAGAAGAGCAGAAAAACACCCGCAGCGGATGCGACGGCATATCACCAACTGTTTCAGTTGCTTGTTTGCGGGCAACTTCCCATCCCGCAACACTAAGAAGAACAATAATTCTTCAGCGCATACCGTCTACTCTGCAAACTTTCTTTATGGGCTATTTTATCGCTATATGCAAAAAATGTCAAACCGTAATTTAAAACGCCGAACACTTATGTGAAATATGTTTATTTATACAAAAAAATATAAAAAAAACGTTGCAAAGAGCGGTGTAATATGGTATAATTGCCTAAACAAACGATTGTTTAAATGCAGTGCTTTCATTGTTGCCATAACGCTGAGAACAGGCGTTTTCAAATCGGAAGTTTACTATTTTAAGGAGGATTTTTGATGAGAAAGAGAGTAATAATCATTGCAGTCAATATTCTTTTGATACTGACGTTGCTCCCTATCCAAATTTTTGCCGGTTCAGGAGACGTTATAATTAAGTTTGAAGACGAACCTATCGTAATCAAACCTTTTTATCCCGATTTCGATAACAGTCTCGGCTACAATGCTCCCTCGTCGGAAGACGGCGAAGCGATTTTAAACGCTATGATGGGGCAAATAAATTCGGGCAATGAGCCGACTGATTTTTCCAATGACAGCGTAACGCCTTACGGTACGCAGAAAGACGATGCGTTTACAATACTTGAAAAGGCGGAACTGTTCCAGTATTCGTCAAAATCTTGGGATACGAAAACCGCTACCGTTTACGATCACTTCGGAAGTACATACGGCTACGGTGTAAGCGCCGCAAGAACGGAAGTTACGGACTCAAACTTGATAGGTCTTTACTTTGCGCAGGCGGTTTCTTTCGACCCCTACGGATGCGGACGTAAAAACCACGTTGCCATAGTAGGCTACCGTCACGATGCCGACGTTAATACGGGATCAGTGCATCTTTACATAGTCAATGCGGATACCAAAAAAATGGTAAAACATATGGAACTTTGGTCGCAAGACCCAAAACTGCGTGCGGTAATGAATGCACTTACCTTTGTGGATTCCGGCAATTTGTTTTCGATAACCGCAGGCGACTACAATAATGACGGAAGCGACAGTGTTGTTATTTATGCCGGCGGTATGACAACGGGTTCAAACTGTATCGGATTAAGGGAAGTATACCTTAAAAACGGTAATTGGGTACAAAATAAAGTATACGAGGGCACAAACGGAGTTTATATGAATTCCGAGTACGTTAAGTCGGGATTGACCAATTCATATCAGTTGCGCAACCAACTTTGCGCTTCGCTGGCAACGGGCGACCTTAACGGCGACGGTGTTGACGATCTTGCGGTTCTGTCGGGTGCGGCGGATATACATCAGGATTATTACAGGCAGGAGAATATACAGAATAAACCTTGCATACCGCAACTTTGCGTAGGTTACGGAAAAACGGGTGCGGCAGATATCACCAAACTTGATATAGACAGATGTACCGTAAGCCAAAATCAAACTACGCTGGCTTGCGGAGATGTGGCTATTGGCGACATTGACGGCGACGGAAGAAACGAAATAGTCGTTGCGGGATATAAGAATATGTCAAAAAGCAACGATCCTTACGTTATCTCCGACGGTCCGCTTGTTTATGCCCACTATAAAACCAACGGCAAGGGTACGCTTAAACGTACGGGTGATCTTAGGGAACTTGCCAAGGACAGAGTTTCGCCCATTACCAAGGACGACAGCCTTAGAGAAGGCGAAATTCTTTTCCAAAAACTTACGGTGGAGTGCGCCGCTTTAAACGGTAAAAATTCAAAAGAATACGTATTTATAAGCGGTTGGTTCTATTACTTAAACAGTCTCGGGGAACTTGAATCCGTAGACACCAATACCGACCATTACAGCCAGTTTACCGGTACCAGCAACATATTTCAATCGCTTACCCAAAATTTGTACGGTAAGGATATAGATGAAGTATTTATTGCAAGTATAGCCGTCGGCAATATTTTCGGCAGTAACAGCGGAAGAGAAGCGGTTACCATGGTTATAGGCAGAAAGACCCATACGGATGCAAATGCCGAGGGTTCATATAATTTCTATTCTTACGTTATGTGGAATGAACTTGACTATTACGGTGTTGATGTCAGGGTACAGTATAACGGAATGGCTCATTATATAATGAATGACTTGGCAGATTCAAACGAAAGTTTTATTAAGGGCAACGGTTTCAGTGTGTTGCTTGCAACGGTGGATGTGGGCGATGACAGTGTTGTGGGAAGATACAGCGGTAAAGCGTATTCCTATACCGATCCCACAACGGTTGCATTCTTGCAGGCGGCACCTTATTATTCCGAGTTTGACCCCGGTAACAGTTCAACACAGTACAGTTATTCCGAAAGTTACCGAGTAACCGAGGGTAGCAGTACCGAACTTTCCTACAACGTGGGATTTTCAATGGAAGTTGAAACGGGACCGATAAAGACCAGTATGGATGCGGGTCTTGCCTACGAACTTACCGAGGAATTTACCGACAGCCTTGAAAAAACGTTTACCACCACCTTTGAAGCCAACGGTGAAAACCAAGTAATATTAAGACAAACGCTTATGTATTACTATTTCTACGATGTGCAGGTGGCAAACAACGGCAAATATGAATATATCCCCGGTGCACTGATAATTTCGGCACCGCAGTATCCCGTGCTTACGTCACTTTCAATGACGCAGTACAATGCACTTGCAACGGCTTACAACAGTAAAGTCGCAGAGGCGGCAAAAGAGGGAAAACCCGTTAATACAAGCCGCAAAATGGAACTGATTACGGAAGCACAAATGGAAAAATACTTCCTTAATAACGAGGGGAATCCCTTTGCATATGCAAGTGACGTAAATTCTTATTCATATACCCCCGATTCCGCAAAGCCGAGCGTAAAATCCGACGGCTGGAATTTGAGCAAAACAGAAACGGGTAACAGCGATACGTGGATGAAACTTTCCTATGCAGGCGGTACTCAAACGCAATCATATTCGGTTTCTCTTGAAAAAGAGAGGACACAGACCGTTGCCGAGGGCGGATTTGTAAACGTCACGGTTATGGCAGGCGGAGGAGTAGGTTCGCTCAGCGCATATGCAGGTGTTACGGCGGAATACGAGCGCTTGGACGGCTCTGTGTATTCAACCGCATCCATAACTTCCACCGAGACTTCCGGTACGGTGCAAAACCTTGATGCGGATATGATTTCCTATGCGTTTGATTGGAAACTCATAGGTTGGAAGACCGACGATCTGTTTGTGGGCGTTCCCTTTGTGGGATATGCGGTAAGAGCACAGAAAGCACCGCCTCAGCCCGTAAGCGATTTAAAAGCAATCTACTCTTCAAACAACGGCGGCGAGGTAACGCTTACGTGGACCGCTCCCGACAAAGCTTACGGCAGAACGGAAATCCAATGGTTCTACGTTAACTGCGACCAAAAAACTTCGTTTATCAGTGCAAGAGAAAACCGAGGTGAGGGTACGGTTCATTCCGTAACTATAAACGTAAAAGACTATTCGCCCCGATTTGCAACCTTTACGGTAACTTCGTATAACGATGTAACGAAAGAGGCAAGTATGCCCTCTAATGAAGCCTACTGCCTGTTTGCGTTAAGCGATATCGAAGTAAAGGCACTTGTCGACAGTGTTAAGACAGAACTTGAAGAAAGCATTAAGGAAATAAAAGACGTGCTTGAATCAAATACGTCGGATATCGATGAGTTGAAAAAAGCGTTAAGCAGATTGGAACAGGCGTACAAGGCGGCGGATGAACTTATAAAGAGCGATCTTGCCGATTTGATAGACGATATCGCCGATTTTAAGCAACAGGTTGCAAAATCGCAGGAAGATCTGCAAAAATCCGTGGAACTCGTTCAAAATAATCTTGATGAAGCGGTTGAGGATTTGAGAAAAGAGATCGAGGCAGGTGACAAAGCCAATGCCGATGCGGTTGCAAAGGCAATCGAAGAGATCACCGCAGGCTATGAAAAGGCAGATGCCCTTATGAAATCGGCAATCGGCAGCGATATTTCGGATTTGAGGAATTCTATGAACGACGCACAAAAAGCATTGCGAGAAGCAATCGGCAAGGTTCAGTCAAACCTTGACAGTACGTCGGAAGAACTGAAAAAGGTCATTGAGAATCTGAAAGCAACTTACGATGCGGAAATCAAAAATCTGCGTGACGAGATTGATTCGGCAAACAAAAATGCGCAGGAAGAAAACAGCGCACTTAAAAAGGAACTTACCGCACTGAAAGAGCAGATAGCGGTTCAGGACAAGAAAAATGCGGATGATGCACAGGCTATGGCTACCGTAAATGCAGAACAGGGACAGGAACTCGGTGTTGCCAAAAAGGTGGCAACGGTTGGTTTGAGCGTTGCAGGCGTATCGCTTATTTGCAATATCGTCCTTGCCGTGTTTGAAATCAAAAGGAAAAAACAAAACGCATAAATCGGCAATTTTCCGATAAATGCTGAAAAAGTATAGGTAAAAAATCCCCGACGGGAGCAATGCGTAAAGTTGCCCGTCGGGGATTTTTGTTTGAAAAACAGCGTTTGCACGGGTGTGGGAGAGGAAAAAAGGCAAGTGAAACAGCAAAGCGGAACCCTATTGCCGTTTTACTTGTCTATCGTTACGGTTAAGAAAGGTATACAGTGTTTCAATAATTATTTATTATAAAAATTCGGAGAGGGTGCAATATTTTGCATATGAACAATTTTAAGCGAATTTAATTATTCAATATGCAACGGATTGTTCATCTTTCAGTTATCTTTTTACACGTCGAGAAATTTTATTTGCTGTTTTATATCAATATCATTTTAAATACCGCTTGAAAAAATATCAAAATCTGTTATAATAGAGTAAGCGATTTTCGCTTTTGCGGCAAAGCAAGTTTTTGTTTTTGCGGTCGGATTTCGGTTCGCATTGCAAAGAGGAAAAATATTTTCCAAATAAAAAAAGGAGATTTAAATATGAAATTAGGAGTTGTGGGATTGCCGAATGTGGGCAAGAGCACGTTGTTTAATGCAATAACCAACGCAGGGGCAGAGGCGGCAAACTATCCTTTCTGTACCATTGAGCCTAACGTAGGTGTGGTTTCGGTACCGGATAAAAGGCTTGATGAACTTGCTGAAATTTACAATCCCAAAAAAATAACGCCTGCATATATTGAATTTGTTGACATTGCAGGTCTTGTAAAGGGTGCGTCAAAGGGCGAGGGACTCGGTAATAAGTTCCTGTCGCACATACGTGAAGTTGATGCCATTGTGCACGTCGTACGCTGTTTTGAAGATTCTGACGTTATCCGTGCGGACTGTTCAAAGGATCCCGTAAGCGATGTGGAAACCGTAAATATCGAACTTATTCTTGCGGATTTGGAAACCTGCGAAAAGCGCTTGGACAAGGCGGTAAAGGCGGCAAGAGGCAATGACAAAAATGCCGTTGAAGAAGCGGCGTTGCTTGAAAAGATGATTCCTTGGCTTCAAAGCGAAAAGCCCGTGCGTACAATGGAAATGACCAAAGAAGAAGCATTGCTTGCAAAAAGTTTCTTCCTGCTTACAACAAAACCCATTATCTATGCGGCAAATATTTCGGAAAACGATATCGGTACCGAGCCGTCAGGCGTAAAAGCGTTGCGCCAATTGGCTGACAAGGACGGAGATCAGGTTCTTGTTATTTCGGCAAAGATCGAAGAGGAACTTTCGCAGTTGGAAGATGATGAAAAGGAAATGTTCTTGGCGGAATACGGCTTAAATGAAAGCGGACTTAACAGGCTTGTAAAGGCAAGTTATACTCTGCTCGGCTTGATTTCGTTCCTTACCGCAGGTGAAAGCGAAGTGCGTGCTTGGACGATTACCGACGGCACGAAAGCACCGCAGGCGGCAGGAAAGATCCACTCGGATTTTGAAAGAGGATTTATCAGAGCGGAAATCGTTACGTACGATGAGTTTATGAAGTATAAATCTTATGCCGTTGCAAGGGAACACGGCGTAGTACGCAGTGAGGGTAAAGATTACGTTATGAAAGACGGGGACATTACACTGTTTAGGTTTAACGTGTAATCTTTTAGGTGTGATAGGGCGGTATATTCAGGGGAAAACGTGAAGAGATAAGTTTTACGCTTGGAGGAATAGGTAGCGGAAGCATAGGCTTGGCAGGGAACGGTATGCTTACCGAATGGGAAATATTCAATTGTTCCAATAAATGTTCGGTAAACGAATACAGTTTTTTTACCGTTATAGCCGAATATTCCGACGGCAGAAATGTTACTGAACTTCTTTAAGGAGACCGGACGAAAGATCCAATGGGCAAAACTCACGTTTGTCCTTTTGAAATTACGGCACGGGTGTGAGATAACTGTATTTCCGACAATAAGGGATATACGGTCGAAATTCTTTTCGGTGAATTGGAATTTGAAAGCATCCGCATTCCCAAAAGCGGTGAAATCAAAAAAGTATATGTTGACAGAACGGAGATTTTACATACGCTCCAAGACGGGTACGTATGCTTTAAATCGGTTAAAATAAAAAATCGCTTTACTTAAAAAATAATTTTCGGGCACGGACAAAATATGTCCGTGCCGTCTTTTGCTCAAAATGTTTGCAATTTGCCGTGAAAATGCAAAGTAGGGGGAGGAATACACAGTGATATAATACGCATAAAAGGGAGGCTTATTATGCGTAGGTTATTTGGGTGCGTTAAGGGGAATAACCGTACTGCCGGTTGCAGTTTGCCGTACGGTGTATATGTTCAACCCCGTTACGGATTTCGGGGCAGGCGGATTTTATACGGTGCAGTACCAAGATGCTTTGCTGTATACATTTTATCCTTGTTTTAGGGCACTGCTTTACGTAATGGAATAACCGAAAAATAATTAACGGGTGTTTTGAAATATGTGCTTGACAGAATAAGAAAAAAGTATTATTATACGAATATCAATCTGACGTTCGTTGAAACTACCGGAATCGGTTATTTACAGGAAACCGGTAGCGGAGGACACTCTGGAGAATTTCACGTATAGTTGAAAGCCGAAGGTGCAAGGCATTATTTGCCGAATCTCTCAGGTAAACAGACAGAGCAGACGGGTTTTTAATATCTTTTATACATATTAAATTTTTTGTCTGTTTTTACGTGCGCTTTTTTCATTGTCCGACGAACACTTACGTCGGGCAATATTTTTTTGCGGAGGAAGAAAAAATGCAGGCAATTCAAGATGCACTTTTACCCATAGTGCAAACAATCAACTCTTATCTTTCGGATTATATCCTTATAATCCTACTGATAGGTACGGGACTTTTTTATTCTGTAAGAACCCGTTTTGTACAGATAAGATGTTTTGGCGAGGGTATGAAAAAAACTTTCGGTAACTTCAATCTTAACGGCGGTAAGCAAAAAAGCGGACTTTCGTCCTTTCAGGCGCTTACTACCGCAATAGCGGCACAGGTAGGTACAGGTAACATAGTGGGTGCCTGCGGCGCTATACTTATCGGCGGACCCGGTGCCATATTTTGGATGTGGGTTATAGCGTTCTTCGGAATGGCTACCGTTTATGCCGAGGCTATTTTGGCTCAAAAGACGAGAGTTGTTCACGAAGACGGCTCTGTTTCGGGCGGACCGGTATATTACATACGCACGGCATTTAAAGGCAAATTCGGTAAATTCCTTGCGGTATTTTTTGCAGTGGCAATCACTTTGGCACTTGGATTTATGGGTACTATGGTACAGTCAAACTCCATAAGCGAAGCCTGCAATACCGCTTTCGGTATCCCCGGTTGGGTAATGGGCATTGTACTTTGTGTTGTTGCAATCGCAATATTCATCGGCGGTGTACAGCGTATAGGCGCAGTAACGGAAAAACTTGTTCCCATTATGGCGGTGCTTTATATCGTAGGCAGTTTGGCGGTGATTTGCATCAGGGGCAGATATGTTCCCGAAACTTTCGGATTGATCTTTAAATTCGCATTCAATCCCACTGCCGTAATAGGCGGAAGCGTAGGCTATGCACTTAAAAGCGCAATCAGTCAAGGCGCAAAGAGAGGACTGTTTTCAAATGAAGCAGGTATGGGTTCGACACCTCACGCTCACGCTCTCGCAAACGTAAAAGACCCTCACGAACAGGGCGTTGTTGCTATGGTCGGCGTATTTATCGACACGTTTATCGTACTTACGATGACTGCTTTGGTAGTAATATCAACCCTTTACGTAGGCGACGGACCTCTTGCCGGAAAAGTAGTTACCGCCGACCTTTTGGCACAGGAGGGAATTTCAAAAACCAATGCCGCACAGATGGCGTTCGGTTCGGCATTCGGAAGTTCTGTCTTCGGTAATTCGTTCGTTGCGATCTGCCTTTTCTTCTTTGCTTTCTCAACCATACTCGGATGGAATCTGTTCGGAAAAATAAATATGCAGTACCTGTTCGGTAAAAAATCCACCGTTGTGTATTCGGTACTTGCGATTGTATTTATTTTCCTCGGTTCCGTTCTTTCAAATGACCTTGTTTGGGAACTTACCGATATGTTTAACAATATTATGGTTATCCCCAACGTTATGGCACTTGCGGTGCTTTCCAAACTTGTGGTAGATTCCTGCAAACTTAATAAAAAGAACAAATACGATAAGTAATTATAAGTAATCATTAGGGAAACGAAATTTTTCGTTTCCCTTTTTCTTTGCCCTGTCGGATATTATTTAACGGAATCGGGAAACGGAAGTTCGTTTTCTTTTTCTTTGCTCGGCTTTTTTACTAAAAAACGGACTATTTTGTTGCTTTTGCTTGGTATCTTTTGGGATTAGCATAAAATTTATGCTTTTTTGTGTTTAGTTTTCTTGACAGACGAAGCATTTTGTTATACAATATAGATGCAAAAATGCGGATAGTATTATCAAAAGGAGAGGCACTATGGAATTAAGCGAGGCAAAAACACGAATTATACAGGAACTTGTGCCCGGCAAGCAGATAACACTTGCGCATATAATAGCAAATCCCGATGAGGAAATTTACGTTAAACTCGGGCTTGATCCGGCTGATGACCGAACGGGAGCCATAGGTATTGTTACTATGACGCCTGCCGAAACCGCAATCATAGCGGCGGATCTTTCCACAAAATCTTCCGGTGCGAAATTGGGCTTTGTTGACAGGTTCAGCGGTACGCTTATTATAACGGGCACGGTTTCGCAGATAGAAGCATCGGTAAATGCAGTTTGCGATTACGTTAAAAACACGCTTGGCTTTGCCGTTTGCCCTATAACCAAAACATGAACAAACTTATTTTAATAGGCAGAAGCGGTGCCGGTAAGACCACGCTGACACAGGCACTCAAAGGTGAGAATATCCGTTACGAGAAAACGCAGGACGTTAAAAACGGCGGTTTTACCATAGATACGCCGGGGGAATATATACAGGAAAGGCATCTCGGCGGTGCGGTGGCGGTGTTTGTTTATGAAGCCGATATTGTGGGCCTGCTTATGTCGGCAAACGAGCCGTACAGTTTGTTTGCTCCCAATATAGTAAGTATGTGCAACCGTGAGGTAATAGGTATAATCACCGGCATAGACAAACCCGACGGTAACGTGCCGAGGGTGGAAAATTGGATCAGACAAACGGGCGTTGAGAGAATTTTCAAGATTTCTTCCGTTACGGGTGAGGGGGTTAAGGAACTCCGTGATTTTATTGAAAATTTCGATGCGGTTGAAGAGAAAAAATCCAAACAGCGCCGTCTTGAAGAAATCAAAAGGCGAAAGTATGAAAGAAAATACGGTAAAACGGTTTGATTTTAGGTTAAATTAGGTATAAAACCAACAAAAAAAGACTTTTCTTTGGTCAAAAACAGAAAAAATAAGCAAAAATCAAAGAAAAACCAACAAAAACCATTGACGCATTCGTGCGTTTATGATATTATTTTAGTACAGAAAAAAATCCGTTAAAAGGAGAAGAAGATCAATGACAGAGTATGAGATCAAAAAACAAATCTGCGACATCGGCAAGAGAATCTACAATCAGGGTATGGTTGCCGCTAACGACGGTAATATATCGGTACGTATCGGCGAGAACGAATTCCTTTGCACACCTACCGGTGTAAGTAAGGGATTTATGACTCCCGAATTTATCTGCAAGGTTGACTCCAAGGGACAGGTTATCCAAGCCAACCCCGGCTTCAAACCCTCGTCGGAAATAAAAATGCATATGCGTGTTTATCAGCAGAGACCCGACGTAATGAGCGTTGTTCACGCACATCCTGTTTATGCAACAAGTTTTGCTATTGCAGGCATTCCGCTTACACAGCCTATAATGCCCGAAGCTGTTATCGCTCTCGGTTGCGTTCCGAT
>CAZBLS010000055.1:0-11722 GCA_964492705.1 uncultured Oscillospiraceae bacterium
TGAAAACATTGCTTGCATCTGTCCTCGCCTACGGCAGAGAGGCGGAAGCGTTTGGAGGTTAGGAATTGATGGAAAATATGCAATCGGAGACCGTAGAGGCGGTTTGGAGTGCAAGTTGAAAATATTAAAACGTGCTTAAAAGTACTTTGGAAGATATTTTGGATATGTTATTCAAGTTTCGGTTGCAAGGATTTAGTGATAAAAAAACAGCCAAGGATAGGTTGTGAGTTATGTAACGTGACAAAAGGTTCCTTGCTCCGATCGCAAATATTCAAGTGCAAAAAAGTAACGTCAAAATCCCAAATCGGCTGAATTCTCATTTGTTATAACGGCAAGAAACGGCATTTATACAAACGGGGTCTTCGGTAGGTACTGAGACGAAAATTCGGCAATAGACGCACTTAAAAAAATTTGTGATACAATGAAAAAGCCGATAAAGACCTATTCGCTATACGAAATGAATTAAACGGTAAAACAAACCTTAAAATCTGCCTCGGCTAATAGATGGCAAACGTTAAAATGCAAGATTTATTCCCCGAAGAAGACGGTGCAAATATCATAAATGCAGTACAGATATTTTTAAAAATAAAGTATTAAAGGAAGAACGACTGATAAAAACCGCAAATTGCGTGAATGTGCAAGGTGATATTTGGAGTGTAAGTGGCACTTTTGCCGATAATTAAGGCAAGATTTGTGCAAGATGACACGGTCGGTATAATCGGCGGAGGGGTAACGTCGGCAATAGGTATAACTCTTTTTTGTTGTAACAGGAAAAATCGTTCTTCCGATTGCTTGCGAAGCGGTACTGATTTTGTGCACTACCGATTACCTCTCTTTTTTCCAAAAAAAGATGTTAGAAAATCTTTGTTTCGTGAAAATCACAGTCGGGCGTAGAGACAGTTTGCTTGGAAATTTCCGTAAAACGCCTTTTATGCATAGTTATTCGATATTCGGAAACAAACAGGAGAAGTGCTGAAATGTTAAAATACGAAAATCTTACTGACGAAACGGCAAAACGTATAGAATTCGATAGGGTAAACGGAAATTTGCCTAAATTTGCTTTTGATGAGCAAAACGTTGTCCGCAGGGATAACGGCAGGGATAAGGCAAGCGTAATTCGCACGCCGTTCATCCGAGATACCGATAAAATTATAAACTGTCCGTACTACAACCGATATGCCGATAAAACGCAGGTATTTTCTTTTTACAAAAATGACGATATCTCTCGGCGAAGTTTGCACGTGCAGTTGGTTTCGAGGATTGCGAGAACGGTAGGCAAGGCATTAAATCTCAATCTTGATCTTATCGAAGCCATTTCCCTCGGTCATGATATCGGGCATACACCTTTCGGGCACGACGGTGAGAATTTCTTGGACGAACTTCTGTATTCGCACACGGGCAAGCATTTCAGCCACAATATCCATTCGGTAAGAGTGCTTGATAAAATTTTTCCGTATAATATTTCGTTGCAGACGCTGAACGGCATTGCTTCACACGACGGCGAAATCGAACAGAGCGAATACCGCCCCGAACCGCTTACGGGTTTTGAGGAATTTGATAGGCAGATAAGCGCTTGCTACGAAGATAAAAAGAACGTCAGAAAGTTGGTTCCGTCAACACTTGAAGGTTGCGTTATGCGAATATCCGATATCATTGCATATTTGGGCAAGGATAGGCAGGATGCGGAAAAGGCGCATATTATCGGTGGAAGTGAATTTTCGGGCAGTGCCATAGGTAAGTATAATGCGGAAATTATAAACAATCTTATTGTAAACATCGTGGAAAACAGTTACGGAAAACCGTATATTAAAATGGATGAAGAACATTTTGAGGCGCTGAAAAAGGCAAAAAACGATAATTACGAACTCATATACAAAACCGATAAAGTTAAGGGCGATATTCTTAACGTTGTCAAGCCGATGATGGGCGAAGTATACGGGCAACTGTCGGAAGATCTTCGGTTAAACAACACATATTCTCCCATATTTACCCATCATATCGAGTACGTGAATTCCGTCCACTACACCCGAGAAACGCCATATGAGCAGACGGAACCTAACCAACTTACCGCCGACTACATAGCAAGTATGACCGATGACTATTTTATAGAACTGTATCGGTTTTTGTTCCCGAACAGCGATAGGGAAATTAAGTATAAAGGGTATTTTTAGTGAGATGGGAGGAAAATGCATTAACGGTGTTTAAGTGCCGAGCAGATATGTAATTAAATGCCGTTATAATTTTACATCAGTATGCAATGCTGATTGAGTGCTGTAAATTTTTGAAAATCTACGGGGAAGTGTAAAAAAAATATTTGCGTTTTTATTGATTTTAAACTTTATGATATTATGTTCCGGTAAAGGAACGGATAATGGGGCAAACCTACAAATTCGGCAAGCGGCACAATGTTTCCGTTTGATCCTATAAATGGAATGCCTTTGCTTTTTTTCAGTGAAGATATAAGCGAATATGAAAAGACGGTATTTTTATAATTGGATCTTATGCAAAGGGTATAGGTAAAAAAACCGTTATTGACGGAAAATAAAGCGTTGTATAGAGATATGGTTGAAGAATTTAAAGAGCGACATACAGAAAATCAGGTTAAAAAGTCAATGACTTTCCAACGTGCCCCTGTCTGAATGATAGGGACATTTTTTATCCGATATGCGTACAAAAAAAACGAAAAAAATGTCGGATTATTCGGCAATTATTTGCGGACTTTTCCAAAACAAAAAGCCTTGGGATATGCACTGATATTCCAAGGCTCTTATACTACCGTATTTCAGTATGCGGATTTGATATAAAGCAAGACGCGTCTTCAAACGGTTCTTTCACAGCGCACCGCAAACCTTTTCTTGCCGTCGGAAGTGCAGGTAAAGAGGGTAAGGTCACAGTCGGCATTTTGTATTTCGTCAACGGCGGTGGCTTTTAGCACTTCTGTGGCGATAACGGAATAGGTAAAACGGTTGCCGTCCATATCGGTAAGTATAATTTCGTCGCCGATGTTAAGGTTTTTTAGGTTTTTAAAAAACGCTCGGTAATTATGGGCGCAAATGACAAGGCTTCCGTTATAAGCCGAACCCGAGTAACGGCAGGGAGTTTTTTTCAGCAAAGCATAATCCCACGAGGATGCTACGGGGAATTCCGCTTGCAATGCAGAAATTTCCATTTTGGCAATATAATTTATGCCGTCAACTGTTTTCTCGGGCATTGACCTTTGAGGATCCAATACATAATCGGGTATTCCGTCGATTACGCTTCCGTTTTGTGTTTGCTCTTCCGTTATGACGTTTATTTTTTGCGAAACGTTCTGCGCAAAATATGATGCGTATACGTCACTGCCCACGTTGTATCCGCCTAACAGGAGCGATACCGTGAGCAAAAAACTGCCCAAAAGAATGAGAACTTTTGATTTTTTAATCATCGTTTTCCCTCTTTTTAAGCAAAAGTCCCACTATGATAAGTAAAGAACCGCAACAGGCGGTTAATGCAACGGGCCACCAAAGTATTCCCGTTTGGGGAAGTGACGGTTTTTGCGTAGGCGAGGGTGCAACAGGTGCAGGAGGCTGTTTCCGTGTGAAATACGTATTGGTTAAAATAAACTTGTTGCCCTCCTGACGGGCGGAAGCATAGTAACCGTTTATCTTTTTTTCAACGCAGGTCCAATAACTTTCGGCAGACAGATCTTTCCATTCAAAACACCAATTATTGTCACTGCCTAAAATTACCGTATCGTAAATTTCGCCGTCTTTAAGCAGTTGCACCGTAACGGTTTCCGGTCTGAACTTTTCAAAACCCGTATCGTTCCAAACTTTAAGTACTTTAAAGGAAGTTATCCCGTTCTGTTTGCTTTGCGAAACGCTGTATTTTACGTCTGCTTTTACGTTATCTGTGTCCTTTTGCGGAAGAAAAACCGTAAAAGGCAATGCATCGTATACTTTATTTCCCGAAATAAAGCGTTCGCCGAGAACCAAGTAAAGGCCTGTTTTATCGGACGTATTTTTAACTGAAAATTCCGCATAGCCGTGACTGTTTATAACACCGGTGTACGTAGGTGCAATATTATCTTTGAGTACGTATCCCGACAAAGTAAGTCCTATTTCGTCGGTGTTGCCGTAGATTATTTCATCACTGTAATCCTTAAAACTTTCGCAAACGGAAAATTCGCCGTTATTATCTTTTTCCGCAACAAAGTAAACGTTGAATTCAGCACCTTCCAACGCTTTTCCGTTATCGTGATAATATACGCTGAATACCGTACCGTCTTCATGGGCGGAAACGGGAATTACCGCAAACAACAGCGTAAGAATAAACACGGATAAGATTTTACAAAATTTCATCTGATTTGTCATCACCGTTTTTTCGACCTTTGGGAATAAAAATAATTATCAGTGTCACCGCCAAAACGGGCAATGCCACTATGGGCGCCACAAGTAAGGGATCTATTTGGTTTGCTTCCGACATTATGCGTATGGACAGGGATTCTTTTGTGTTTTCCACTCTGTGCCCCCTGACCAACAGCCTATGGGTGTTAATACCGTAGGGCGTACAAGTCACGAGAGTGCACAGATCCTGCCCTTGCTCTATCTGCATTTGGGAAATATCGTTTGGTTCTACAATTGATATCCTGTCAACTTCGTAAGTAAAAACTTCGTCCAAAACTCGGAGCACGAAAATGTCGCCCTCCTGCATTTTGTCAAGATTCGTAAGAAGTTTTGCACTTGGAAGTCCTCTGTGCCCCGAGAGAACGCAGTGGGTGCTTTCTCCGCCCACGGGCAGACCCGACCATTCCAAGTGACCTACCGCCACTTGAAGAGCGGATTCTTCCGTGCCGTGGTAAACGGGCAGATATACGCCGATTTTCGGTATCTCGATATATCCCATTATACCGTTGCCGGAAACGTCAAGCATACTGTCGTAATATTTTTTCTCTTGCTCGGTAAGATAGAATTCCTGTGTACCGCTTGCAAGGGCGGAATTATACTCACGTGCCTGTTCAAGCAATTCGCCGTATTTTTCGTTGTCCATATCTTTTACGGCATTACTGTAATCGGTTATTGCCTGTGAGGAATGGTATGAATTCCAATAATCGCTGAAACTCGGGTACAGCAACAAGGACAAGCCCGCAAGAAGAGCAACGACCAAAATAACCGTTGTTAAATTATTCCGTTTTTTCTTCATACGGGTTTCTCCTTATTGCCGTATGGCAGGGACGGGAAGCCCCTGCCGAACAGCAGTTAAATCATTCGTATTTGCTCATACGTTTTTTTGCAATCAAAAGCACGATTGCACCTATAACGAGCACACCGCCTACGCAGTAGAACACTGTTGTACCGATACCACCGGTTGAGGGCAATTCGTTACCGGTATTGTTTATTACCTGTACACCGCCCTGAACATAAGTTCCCTCTTCAAAAGTTGCACTTAAATTGTCATTTGCAACGGCAATTTCCTGCCTATCGGCAAGTTTGTTATAACCTACGGGAGCTTCGGTTTCTTCAAGATAATACTTGGTATCGGCATCCGCACCTTTTACCGTAACGGTACCTGCTTCGATTACGGCAGAAGTAAATCCTTCGGGTGCGTTCTTTTCCGCATCTGTTGCAATACGGTATGACCCGTCGCTTTCTTTAACAAGAGCAATCTTGTTTCCGCCTGTTTTTGCATCGTAAAGTTCGAATTTTGCACCGTTAAGACCTTTTTTGTCCTTATCGGTTTTTACGATATCAAACTTAAAAGTCTTTGTTTCGGTTTCCGAATCGGCTGTTTCGTTATCGTTTTCGCCGTAGGTAAGGTGGGTAACGTTCTTGTTTACGGCATCGTAGATCTTCGCTTTTTCGTTAAGTACAGCCGAGTAGAAAACATTGATATCCGTATCTGCGGTAAGAGTATCAAGATAGGTTTGAGTGAAAGTTATTTCAAAAGTGCATCCGTCGGTGCAAGAGAAGTTTACGGTGTAGTCGGCGGTTAACGTAAGGTCAACACCGTTTGCCGATACTTTTACGCTTGTACTGTCAAAAGCAAAGCAATCTTCCATTTTATCGTGAAGAACGTATTTTTTAGCACCGCTCTTTGCTTTTACAACGGTTTTGAATTCAACTTTATCGCCGATCTGCGCTGTGTTTTCCTTACCGAAGTCGCCTGTGGAGTCTTCTTTAACATATTTTTCAACGGTGGGAAGGGCGTTTTTCTCGTTGATTGTGGGTGCGGGATTATCGGGCGTTGTCTGTACTATAACTTTTGTTCCGAGAGTGGAAGTTATAAGAAAGTAACCGAGTCCAAGTTGTCAAATACAACGGAAGTATCTTTTACCGACGTCTTTGTGGCGATTGCGCTTACTGACTTATCCTTTGCGTAAGCGGCAGCCGATTTACCGAAAGCGATCATATTTTCTTCGGTATTCTTGCCGTCTTTCCAAGTTACGTAACCTTGATCGTCAATGGTAACGTAGTCTTTTCCCGCACCGGAGGTGAAGAATTCGTTCCACTCTTCCACAACGGTGTAGCGGTATGCGGTAAGATTAGTATCAACTGACAAATTGAGCATTTTGTAAATGCTGTAATTTTCGTTTTCGGCACCGGTATTAACTGTTATGGTATTGGAGCCTGCGGCAAAAACGGTTATGCCGAGAGCAAATACAACAGCCAAAACGGATAAGATCACGCCGAGTTTTTTTAATGATTTCATTGTTCTTTTCCCTTTCGCTTTTTATTTTTTTATATAGACGCACTGATTTTTATCTTTGCGTTTATAACTGATCAAAATTCCCGTAAAGGAAGAAATTATAAGTGCAAGCCCGAGAGCAAAGTACCCCGTAAGTCCGCTTCCGCCTGTCGAGGGAAGTTCATAACGGAGAACTCTGTTTACAAAAGCCACTGTGCCGTCGTTTACCGATACTCCGCCTTTTTTCAGTATGCTGACGTTTGCCGACGGTTCTTCGCCGTTATTTTCCACGGTAACTTCTGCGGTATATACCGATTTATCGTATTCGATATTTCCGCCGTCAGTTGCTTTTTCGGTTATTCTGTAATAAAATTTTTGCGTTTGACCGTTTAACGTACGCAGAGGATAATTTATAATAAACTTTGCGTTTTGCGCCTCATCGGTTATATTTACCGTGATTTCACGCTTTACAGGGGGATCGGAAAGCACTTCTCCGCTGATATCCGTAACCTGCTCCAACAGGAAAGTAAAGGAATACTCTTTTCCGTCGGGGTCACGCAGTTCCTTTTTAACGGGAATTTCCACCTGAACGCCGATTTCGGTATTGTTTACCGTAATTTCCGCTTGGGTTGAATTTTTAATTATACCCGTAACGTAGTTTTCTGCCTGCACTTGACCGTCAAGAGTATATTTAACTGAATAATTCCGTAAAAACTCATCGGCTTCGCTTATTTTAAACTGCGAACCTGCCAATATTCCCTCAAAAAGTGCTTTTTCACCGTGCTTGAGTTTTATTGTACCCTCGGTTTCCACCGTGCGTTTTTCACCGTTTACCGTGTATATTGTGCCTGCTTTTACGGGAATACCATCAAAGGCAATGTGGAAGACAAACTCCGTATTAAGCACGTCGCTCGGACAGTCGGCAACGGTTTTCAGCAGTGTAAGTTTGCCGAGTTTTGAAACGTCAACACCATTGTTAAAATGGAATACCGTACTGCCGTCGGAAATATCTTTTACGGGACTGTTAATGCCGGTAAAAACGTCTTCGCCCACTACCGTGCCGTAATTTTCCGTTTGAATACTGCCGTCAACTTTGATTTCGCCGTACTGGGCAAAAGTATTGTCATCAAGCAATTCCCGCACAAAATATCTGCCCAAGTTTTCCTTAATGCCGTCAAACACGGCGGTTTGCCCTGCTTTTAGCGTAAAAACACCGTTGGCGTCGGTGGTTTTCGTTTCCGTAAAATTGCCTTTTGCATCAAGGACGTCGTACTTAATGTTAGCGCCGATATAAAGTTCGTTTCCGCCCTCTTTAACCACCTGAAACTTAAAGTCGGGATTACCTAAAAGTGCGGTATTTGCTTCGATCTCTTTTGTTACCGTAACCGAATTTTCACGGAGAAGAGGAAAGTTGAAGTTCATACGGCATACACCCGAACCCGAACCTCTTTCCATATAGTAGAAGTTAAAGGAATGCTTTGAAAAATCCTTAAAAGTGCCTTTTTCGTTAAGCACACTCTTGTCAACCAAATCGGAAAACTTAACTGTCTTATAAGGCTCTTCGGCGACATCACCGGTATTAACGTCAAGTTTATAATACTTGACCGTGCCGTTTACAAAGTCGATTTCTCCGCCTACGTGGCGGTGTATGCCCGAAAGATCGAGGAACAGTATTCCGTCCACGTAGACCCAAACATCGTCATCGCCCGTAAAATAGAATACCATAGGCTGTTTGCCGTCATTGCCCGTAAGTCCGTTTTTGGGCTGATAGAAATTCATTTTCATTTCCATTCCGAAGTAGAAATCGGTTTCAATATCGTAATCAATGGAATACAGCCTGTCTGTAAGGTCCCTGTCAAATTCCGATTTGTCGG
Organism: uncultured Oscillospiraceae bacterium; assembly: GCA_964492705.1. Taxonomy (GTDB): domain Bacteria; phylum Bacillota; class Clostridia; order Christensenellales; family QALW01; genus UMGS1322. Next base: position 8,538 of record CAZBLS010000055.1, read on the forward strand.
GGTCAAAGGTCTTGTTCAAACCTGCCGCTTTAAAATACTCGTTAATGCAGTCGGTATAGTCCCACCCGTTTGAATATCTGTTATCCATTAACGATGAAAATTTAGTAAGAACATTGGAAAGTGTGTTGTATTCGGACTTCTTATCGGAAACATATTTGTCCGATGCGCTTTGAGCAACATCCGAAAAATAATTTCTGTCCACCGTACTTGTCTGTGCCGCATTGTGTACAATATCGTTAAAGGGCAGGAAGTTGCCGAAAGGGTACATCATAAAATTTGACGTTATCATTTGCTCGTACAGAGTAAATGTATCGTCGGCGGAATTAAACTGTGCGTGATTTGCACGGCTGTTAAAGGTGTATGCACCTGTTTCTTCATCACGCAGAAAAAGCCCGTTTATGCTTTGTTTGTTCTTCTTTTTGGCATAAGTACCGTCGGAAAACAGCCAATCAAGACTCGTACCGTCTTTAAGTGCCGGATATCCGTTTTTAAGCGTTGTGCTCATTACGTCGCTTAAAGGCTTGTTTGCGCCGTCCGCAGTGGCGTTTATACCCGGATTTTTCGTTACATTGGTATCTCCTGCCGAAAGGTCGGACGTAATATTGTTGCCGAAGTTGAAACTGGACATACCGAGACCGCTTATGCTTTTTGTGCCGTTATCCTGTTGGAAACCGGGAAGCGATTTGTCTTTTTCGTAGTTTTCGTTTATATTACTGCCGTAATCGTACAGGTTTACTTCTATAAAATCCCGTGTGTTTACACCTTCAACAACGGTAAGTTTATCACGGTTATCTCTGCGAGTACTGTTGACTTTTTCGCTGTCGAAAACTATTTTTCCAAACCCGTTTGCAGATGTTCCGCTGTTTTCGGAATAGTCAAAATCAACGGTTACTTTTTGCATCTCTTCCAAGTCCAAATCCAAATTATACAGGAGCAATACGAAACCGCCGTCGGTTTTTGCCTTTAAACTTAACTTGCTGACATCTTCTTTTGTGTACGATGCAATATACAGTTGCCCGTCCCAAGTTTTTTCAACGGTAACGGCTTCCCAAAAATAAAAAGACATACCTGTGCCGAGTTTATCCTGCACGCTTCCGCCGTAAACAAGAGTTGTTTTTGCATCGCTGTATTTGTTTAGCTGATAAACGTTAACGGTATTAGGTGTAAGAGTATCCGCAGGGAGCATAAGTGCCAAAACCGTAATGAGAGCCACAATCAGGGCAAGGCAACCTATTATTATACGGCGTTTCTTGCGCCGTTTATTCAGTTTTGAATAGTTTTCTCCGCTATTCCGGCGCAAAACCTTTCACTCACCTTTATATTAAGTCAATCTGTTTATTTTGTCCGCAGGCCAAACTCTGAATACAATTCTGCCTACGATTTGTTCTTTCGCAATACATCCGATATCCGAACGTCTCGAATCCACCGAAGTCGCTCTGTTGTCACCCATAACGAAATATCTGTTTTCGGGCACTTGGTATGGCAGTTCAATATCGCAGTCACCGAGACTTTTGACTGTTAAATAGGGTTCGTCAAGCAACTTGCCGTCAACGTATACGTTGCCGTCTCCGTCGATATCCACCCATTGCCCCGGCATTGCAACCGTGCGCTTTACAAGCAGTTTGTTTCCTATATAAAACGCAACGAGATCACCTTGCTCGAAATTTGAATTTTTGATTGCCACTACAATGTCATCTTCTTCAAGGGCAGGCGACATTGATGAGCCGTATATCTGCAGCACGGGCATACATACCGTTGCTATCAACACGGCAACGGCCGCAACTACCGTAAGCGTATATATCGTACTGCGCAAAACGAGCCGATACCTTGAACGGTAACGGACTCTGTGTAATTCCTTTTCAATCTCCGAGATTTCGGGCATTTTTAATTGCTTTTTACTCATAAAAGCGCATCCTTGCCGTTTAATGAGGCTGAAAGGCACTTTTTAAGTTCGTTATGCTGTGCCATAAACGTTTTTATTTTTTTATCCACTTCGTCCCAATATGATTGCGATTCCCGTTCGGCATTTTTAAGCATAATTTCGCACTTTGCTTTGGTTTCTTTTTCAAGTGCTTCGGCACTCATTTTTGCTTCTTCGATAATGCGGTTCGCTTCCCGAGTGCTGTTCTTTTCTATCTCTTCCTGACGCTTGTCAAAGGAAGCTATACTGTCGGTATACTGCTTGCAGGCACGCTCGGCGGCTTCGAATATACCGCTTAACTGTAAAGAGGCTTCCGCAATGGAGCCTGCTTTTGAAAGAATTATTTCCTTTTGCTGTAAACTTGCCTGCGCTTCTGCGTATTTTTCTTTAAGTATGGCATAATTCCTGCTCTGTTCAAGCAAAAGTTGCAACAGGTCTTTTCTGCTCAGTTTACGCAATTCCTTATCGGTCATCGGCAAGTCCCCTCTTAAAACGGTAAATTAAAAAGCGCCCTTTTTCACTTTTTTCATTATACAGCAAAATTCCGCCTATGTCAAATAATTACACCCATAAACTTACAGTTTATACCCGAATTTCCTTTTTTTACATAAAAATCGCACATTTCGTATTTTTTTGCAGAACTGAAATGAATTTTGGTGAGTAACGCAAAATAATTTGCATCTGTGGCAGAAAACTTACGAAGAAAGAATCCCGTGCTTATTGAGCATTATAATCTGAATAAAGAGGAACAGGCAGAATTGTTTGAAGCGGTTGAACAGTCTAAAAAGCAAGTTGAGATCAGTCTTTTTTATGCAAATAACAGTCAAAGAAAATCGGCAGTTCATGAGTTGTCCTTTATTTCTTGTAAAAAGGATTTCGTTAATCTAATTCAGAACATTTTTAAGAATTACGAAATTTAAAATATCATTTAATTATTGCATAATAAGTATCAAAAATGTCTTGGGGCAGTTGGAGAAATCCAACTGCCCCCTTTTGGATTGCTAGTATTATCTACATCATCAAAGGTTTTTGTGTCATCATTAAACACATGAACAGTTTCGGGATAAAATACCGCCTGTTCTGTTCCGTCACTCATTCGGTAAACCTTTCGGTTACTTTCCCTGAGTTCAAGAATTTCACTAACTCGAACATTCTTTTTAGGTTCAGCTTCAACCACGACAGGAATATCCTCGTTTTCTACTTCCTCGATATGCTCATCAAGAACAAGCTCTTCCGAGGATTCGGTTTCCGGCGCAAGATAAAT
>CAZBLS010000056.1:0-10897 GCA_964492705.1 uncultured Oscillospiraceae bacterium
AGTTCGTTGGCTAATTCTTAATGTTTTCTACCGTAGGGGGCTGTCCGTACTTTTTGGGGCGGTTCATGCTTTTGCCGGGGTTGATTTTTGTTCTTTTAAAACATTTTACGCCATAGAACGGGTCAGAATATATTCTTATTTTCTCTGTAACTGCGCCAAACGTTTTCAAAAAAGTCGTCGCCGTCGGGAATGGGACGGACTTTCCTGTTTGCGCAAATCATTTTGCCGTTTTTAAATTCGGTTTCTTGGATAAAATCTTTCGATTCTCCGTTTTCACAAGTAAAACGGAATATTTCGTCAAGACCGTTGCGCAAAGTGCCGTTTTCGGAGTAATAAAGTGCGGAACCTCTCGTTTTACCCCATTCACGGGCAAAGTGAAGCATCGACTCTATAACTGCCCACTGCATAATCAAAATATCACGGAGTTTGTAGAATTTGTACAGTTCTTTTACGCTTGAAACGCTTGTTTCGCTTGATAAATTTTCAAGCAAAACCGAAATCTCCGCTTTATATCTTTCCATACTTTCGCAGTTTCGGATAGCACCGCCGCAGTCGCTCATTTTCCGTTGTGCTTCTTGGATAAGCGTATCGACACTTTTAGTCCTGTTATTCAAAACTTTGAATTTTTCGTCTTCAAAGCGGGAATATGCGGAAGAATAAGCGGTATCGAAGTCTCCGTCTTTTCTCGGATGTGCGCAAATGTACTGGGAAGCACGGAGCGAACCTACCTGTCCTGCGTTCAGTGCCGACCCGCCGGGACGGGCAATGCCGTGAGTGCCGGCGCATTCGCCTGCCGCAAACAGACCCTCGATATTTGTTTGCCACCACTTGTCAACGGCAATTCCGCCGTTATTGTGCTGTGCACAAAGGGCGATTTCAAGATATTCTTTTTTAAGATCCACGCCTTTTGAAAGATAAAGTTCCACAGCGGGCGCATTCATTTTCAAAAGTCTTTCAATGGGAGTGCCGAATAAGCATTCCGCATTTTTTAAGTACTCAAAGCATTCCTTTGAAAGTTTTTCAAATTCGATATTTTCAAGAGAAAAGGGGCTTTTGGTAAAATCAAGATATACTTTGCGCTTTTTTATAACCGTTTCCCTGTAAACCAAAAGGTCGATTACCGATGAACCCTCCAATACCTTTTTGCTGTCAAAGGGCCATTGGTATCCTTTAAGGAAAACTGCGGAAAGTGCGTCGTACAGGTCGGAAAAATAATCCGAGAGAAATTCCCGTTCAGTTCCTTTTTCGTCTACGGAAACGAAACGGGGGAGTACTTGCATATATGTGCCAGAAACGTTCCACCTCGGAGCGGTTGATGCCAAACCGTACTGCCATTCGGTTAAATTTTGAGCCTTCGCACCTGCTTTTAACGCAAGGGAGGAAGAACCGCTGTGACAGGTGGGGTAAACGCTGTCGGCGTAAATTCCGGCAGGTCCGCCTGTTGCAAGTATTATGTTTGCGCATTTTATGCCGAAAAATTCGCCGTCTGTCATATCCAAGCAGAACAGACCCACAACGCCGTTTTCGTCTTTTAAGATTTCAAGGGCAAGGCAGTTGTCCAAAATTTCAACGTTAAGTTCTTTCGCACGGCTTTGCAGGGCTTCCGTCATAAACTTTGAGGTAAGAGGACCTGCGGAAGTTGCTCGTGCATAGGGATCGTGATCGGTTTTGTAACCTATGTATTCGCCGTAGCGGTTTGTGGGGAAAGCAACACCCAATTCGCAAAGGTTCATAAATGAACGCACCGAAAGAGAGGCTTCGCACAGGGCGTTATCGCCGTCAACACAACCGGTGGAAAACAGATCTTCCGCCATTTGCCTTACGGAATCGCGGGTTTCGCCTGCAACGTTAAGTTTATAATAGGTTTGTTTATCGCTTCCTGTATTCCGTGAAGTGCCCCACAAAACATTTTCGGTAACCATTGCAACGGAGAGCACACCGCTTTCTTTTATGCGGTTTGCCGCATTGTAGCCTGCCGCACCGCTTCCGATAACTATTGCACCATACTCTCTCATTACAGCCTCCTTATATGGAAACCGCCGTCCACGTCTATGGACTGACCTGTTACGTAGGGCAGTGAGCCGTCAACCAAGGTGAGTACCGCACGGGCGATATCTTCGGGCTGTCCCCAACGCTTTATGGGAAGAATACCCTCTTCGAAAATGAGTCTGTCATATTTCGCTTTAACGGTTTCGGTCATACCCGTTGCAATTATTCCGGGACGGATTTCGTTAACTGCGATGCCGTATTCGGCAAGACGGTCGGCAAACAGCGTTGTTACCATAGTTACGCCTGCTTTTGAAATGCAGTATTCACCTCTGCTTACCGAACTTGTGTATGCGCTCATAGAAGAAATATTCACTATTGCACCTTTGATTTCGCCAGAATTGTTCTTCATTGCGTTTGCCACTGCCTGCGTAAGGAAGAGCGTGCCTTTGGTGTTGATATTCATTACGAAATCGTAACTGTCTTCGGTCATTTCAAGGATATCGTTTCTGACTTTTGGGGCTACACCTGCAACGTTTACGAGAATATCTATTTTGCCGAAAGTGTCGAGTGCGAGTTTTACGTATTTTTTTCTGCTTTCACTGTCGGCAAGATTGCCTTTAAAATACACAAAAGAACCGTTTTCTTCAAAGGATGAAGTTTCCGCAACGTCCATACCCACTACATTTATACTGCTTTCAAGCAAAAGTTTTGCCGTTGCTTTGCCTATTCCGCCTGCAACGCCTGTAACAAGAGCAGTTTTTTTCATTTTATTTACCTCCGCAAAGTTTGTTGTAAAGGGGAAGATATACGTCCTTATCTCTTATAACGCATCCGGGTGTTCCGCCCGGCGAACGCATTATTTCGGTACATTTTGAACAGCACATACAGCATTTGGATTTATCCATTCCTCCGCTGTGCAGGATATCGTTTGCAAAATCGGGGTATGCAAGTACGGTTCTTCCGAATCCGGCAAAGTCAAAATCGCCGTTTCCGATATATGCCGAAGTTACATTAGGCGCCGCAACACCGAGGAACGATACGGCAGAGCAGATAATCTTCATATCGGGACAGGATTTTTTCAGTTTTGCCGTGCCGTCGAGCACTCGCTTTACACCCGTAAGGGGATGTTCGGGTGATTCATAACCGCCTCGTGCGAAAGGACGGTTTACGTGAGGATTAAAGTAGGGGTTACCCATAGTGATATTGAGGATTTTTACGCCCATAGCATAGAGTTGCTTTATTAACCATTGGGGTTCGGTTGGGTCAAAGTCAAGACTTCCGTCATTGCTTACGCCGAAGCCGTACGGGTAGGGAAATCCGTCATATACGTTAAGCCGTGAAGATACAAGGAAGTCATCGCCCGTTACCTGCATAGCACCGCTTATGCTTTCTCTTAAAAGCCTTGTACGGTTTTCAAGACTTCCGCCGTAGCGACCCTCTCGGTTATAGGCGGAAAGAAGTTCGCTGTTTAAGTATCTGTGACAGCATTTTATGTCACAGCCGTCAAAGCCTGCTTTTTCGGCAAGGGAAGCACCGTGAATGAGCGCATCTTTTACTTTGTCAAGATATTCGTCACTTACAATTCTGTCCTTTGAAATGGGGGTATCCTTTTCGAAAATAGGGTTATTGTAAGCGATTAAGGGTTCGGGCACGCCGTTGGGCTTGCTGTAACGTCCCGAATGGGTAAGTTGCATAAAAATTTGGGGTTCAAAGCCGTTCTTTTTTACGCAGTTGTTCTTTATTTCTTCGGCAAAACGCTTAAATGCGTCGGTATTGCCGTCGTTTATATAAAGTTGACGGGGATTGGCACGTCCCTCTTCCATAACGGCGGTTGCTTCGAACCAAATGACCGACGCTCCGCCGGAAGACAAACGTTCGTATCTGCGCTTTGTGAGAGTGTCGGGTTCACCGGTAGAAGTTCCGTCGCATCCCTCCATAGCCTGACAGGCAAGCCTGTTTGAAAAAACGTGAGTGCCGATTTTCAAAGGCTGTGCCAAGTGTGAAATATCTTCGGTATAGGGTAAGTTTGTGTTCAAACGGGAATTTTCGTCCAAAAAATCTTTTTGAGTTAAATAAACGTTGCCTTTCATAAAAATCTCCTTATGCTTTTTATAGCCGTATTATAGCAAATAAAAGGAATAAAGTATATAAAAATGGTGCAAATTATTATGTAAATCTTGCAAAAAAACAGTTTGTGTGGTATAATACCGCATAATAAAACAATTGTTTGCCTTATATGGCTTCGGAGAAAAAATATGAAAAGCGTAATACATTCGGTGTATTATTCATCGTCACCTGTAAAAAGTAACGTACATCATCACGATTGCCACCAAATACTGTATGTGGTATCGGGATGGGCGACGGCTGTAATAGACGGAAAAGAGAGAAAAATCGAAAAAGGAAATCTGCTGATTTTGAGCAGGTTTGAGGAGCATTATGTAAAAAAAGCATCGGAAGACTATTGCAGATACGTACTGCGCATAGAACCCGATGCCCAATATACGGGTGATATTAAACTTTTTGCACTTTTGTTTAACCGTCCCGTTAATTTTAACAATATGATATCTTCCGCAGATGACGGAGAAAAAACGGAGTATATTTTCAAGCGTATTATAGAAGAGTATGCAACAGAAAATCTTTTGCGTGACAAAATGATAGATTTGCTTGTAAACGAACTGTTTGTTTTGCTGTACAGGCATACCGAATATGACGGAGCGATATGCGATGACCCTGCATTCGATACGGTGGTAAAGGTGCAAAATATACTTTCGTCAAATTATGCGGAGGATTTTTCGCTTAAAGAACTTTCGCTGAGTTTGGCTGTAAGCCCGTCGTTTTTATCCCACGGATTTAAAAAGGTAACGGGGATGTCGGTAATGAGTTATCTTTTGGCGTGCCGTATTGCGGAAGCGAAAAAACGCCTTGCACGAACGGATAAACCGATCGGTACGGTGGCGGAAGAATGCGGATTTTCCGATTTCAGCAATTTCAGCAGAATTTTCAAACGTACGGTGGGAATGTCGCCGTCTGACTATGCAAAAAAATATAGGGTCTGAACACCCTATATTTTTTTTAACTTTTTAATAATGTTTTCATCGGGGGTAATGTAGTAGGTGGTTTGGTTGGTATACGTAACCTTGCCTAACGGAGACCCCGACGGTTTTTTTATAAATCTGCGCTTTGTGGCATCCACGGGCACATTGGAAGAAAAGCGTGCTTTTGAGTAATAAACAGCCAAATCGGCAGCCTCGGCAACGGTGATGTCTCCGTAACCGTCGCCCTTTATTATTACGTGGGAACCGTGAATATCCTTTACGTGAAGCCACAGGTCGTCGGAAGAAGCAAAGTGCATAGTAAGCCTGTCATTCTGTATATTGTTTTTTCCGACAAAGATATCCGCTCCCTCGGAGGAAACAAAGTGCATAGGTTTGCTTTCGGCAGGTTTTTGCTTTTGCGTTTTCTTGCGCAAAAATCCGAGAGAAACCATTTCGGATTTTATATCCGCAACGTCTTCTTCATTTTCGCAAAGTTCCAAGTTGTCCGCCATTTCGGTTAAAATCTCGGTCTCTTTTAAAGTTTCCTCTATCTGTCCCTTTAACAGTTTGGATGCGGTTTTGAGTTTTGCATAAGTTTTAAAATGCTTCTGTGCATTGGCGGAGGGCGAAAGTTTTACGTCGAGGGGGACGTCCTCGTCTTGCGACGTATAGTAGTTAAATACAGTTACTTTTCTGTCGCCTCGGTTAATTTTATAGATGTTTGCCGTGATAAGTTCGCCCCAAACACGGTATTTTTCCATTTGTGCGCACTCGGTTTCTTTCTCCTGCTGTGCAATGCGCTTTTTTTGAGATTTTTCAATCAACGTCTGCAACCGCATTTTTAAATCTTTTGATTTTTCACGTACTCGCACCGTTCTGTCACGGAGAAGATAAAAGGAATCTATTGCTTCCGAAAGAGAGGACTTGCATTCCTGAAAATCTTCGGCAAAGCGTTTTTGCACAAAAGGATAGAAATCGACGGGAGCACCGTTTTCGTCGGTTAGGATAACGGGAGAGAGTTCTTCGCTGTCAAAACGGGAAACAAAGGATTGGAAAGAACCGTTATATGAAGACGTAAATTCTTCCGCCGTCTGTTTTGAAATGCCCGTAAAACCGTCGCTTATATATCTCGCCGAAACGTTCTCGGGAAGAGAAGTGCAGGAGAACGGGTCAAGTTTGCCTTGCGAGGGAGGAAGTTCGTATTTCAGCCCCGGCAGTACACAGCGCATACGGCTCATTGAAGAACTTACCCTGCGAATACTGTCGATTATTTTGTTTTCGCCGTCCACAAGAATTATATTACTGTACTTACCCATAATTTCTATTACGAGAGTCAGTGTTTCGGGTTCGTTAAAATCGTTAAGTGTGTCAAAATTAAGGTTAACGATACGCTCGTTAAGAGGTTGTGACACCGAAACAAGATGTGCACCCGTAAGACGTTTTCTTAAAAGCATACAGAAAGCAGGCGGAACGGCGGGATTGCTCTTTTGCACCGAGGTTATATTTACTCGGGGAAAACTTGCGTTTGAGCAAAGAAGAAGTTTTTTATTTTCGCCTTTTAAAAAGAAATTTATCGTTATCTCGTCGCTTTCGGGTTGATTTATTCTGTCTGCCCGTGCGCCTTTGAGGGAAGAATTAAGTTCCCTAGTTAAAGCACGTACGGTGAGTCCGTCCATCGGCATAAAATGCACCTCACTGAAATTATGTGTTACTATTCTATCACAAAAATGCGTTATTTAAAAGGGGATTTTTCCTTCAAAAGCGTTTTTGCGGTATTCTTTGGGCGAATATCCCAAACGGCTTTTAAACTGACGGGTGAAGTGGTAAACGTTTGTATATCCGCACCTGAACGAAATTTCACCTATTGGAAGGTTCGTTTCCGAAAGCAACCGCTTTGTGTTGGATAATCTGATATTTATCAGGTCTTCCGTGGGAGAAATTCCGAAAAATTTGTTGTAAAGTTCAAAAAAACGGGATTGACTTATGCCGATACGGGAAGCAAGAGAAGCAATGCTCATTTTATTTGCGTATTCTTTTTGCAAACCGTTGCGTAAAAACAGGAAATCTTCGTACAGTTTATCTTTCGGAGCATTTGCACCCGATTTTATTTTCCGAGAGAACGTTAAAAGAAATATCTTAACGTAATGAAGTGCAATTTCACTGTCGGGACAGTTAAGTACGTAAAGTTCGGACTGTATCTTTTCGAAAATTTCCGTTATAAAACCGTCGGAGGGAATATAGTATATTTCGTTAAAACGAATACCGAGTGAAGTAAGATAAGGCATAAAATCGGAGGATAAGTGCATCCAATTATGCACAAGCGGTTTTTCGCTTCTGAAATATTGGGGAGCATCGGGAGAGTAAAAAATTACTGCGCCCGATTTTGCTTTTATAAGTTCTCCGTTATATATAATATTGATTTCACCCAAAAAATGTAAAAAAGTAATGTTATTCAGTCCCTGAGGACGGTCAATGGTAAAAATCGGCTCTTCTCTGCCGAGAGCACGCATACTTAATATTTCCGTACAAATCACCTCCCGTAAAAACAATTGTAGTCGGATAAGTGTTAAGTGTCAAGTAAAAACAGGAGGATAAGTCAAAAAAATAATAGTATAAGACATTGCAATGCGGGGGAATGGGTGATATCATTTATAAAAAAGAAAAAAGGAGATAAAAAATGAATATACCGAGAAGCGAACATCCCCGTCCGCAGTTAAAGAGGGAAAATTGGGAAAATCTTAACGAAAAATGGCAGTTTGAACTTGATAACGGCAGATCGGGAGAAGCAAGGAAACTTTATGAAGCCGATAAAGTTCTTAAAAACGAAATTATCGTTCCGTTCTGTCCGCAAAGCAAACTTTCGGGCGTAGAATACACGGATTTTATTTTGGGGTGCTGTTATAAGCGTAAGTTTGACTTAACGGAGGAAAAGTTAAATGGCAGGGTAATATTACACTTCGGTGCAGTTGACTATTCGTGCAAAGTATATATAAACTCTGTTTGCGTCGGAACTCATACCGGTGGGTATACGCCTTTTGAGTTTGATATCACTGAAAATGCAAAAGTCGGGGCAAATACCGTAACGCTTTTTGTTACTGACGATGAACAGGGAAAAGATGTTCCTTTGGGTAAACAGAGCAAAGAATTTTACAGCAGGGGGTGCTGTTATACCCGTACCACGGGCATTTGGCAAACAGTGTGGCTTGAATTTGTGCCGAAAAACTATGTAAAAAGCATAAGATACACTCCCGATATTTATTCTGGTGCCGTTACGGTTGCTCTTGAACTTGCAGGCGAGGGAGAGGTAAGCGTAAAAACGCAGTTTAACGGCTCGAATACGGGAGAAGCGTCCGTTTTCGGCAGAGGAAGAGTGACACTGACGATTCCGTTAAAAGAAAAACATCTGTGGCAAGTAGGCGAGGGCAATCTTTATGATGTTGAAATAACTTTCGGAAACGACAGTGTGAAGAGTTATTTCGGACTGCGTGAAGTGGCTCTTGACGGAAAAGATTTTCTTATAAACGGGAAAAAAGTATTCCAAAGGCTTGTGCTTGACCAAGGATTTTATCCCGACGGAATATATACCGCACCAAGCGACAGCGAACTGGAAAATGATATAAGACGTTCTCTTGACTGCGGTTTTAACGGTGCAAGACTTCATCAAAAGGTTTTTGAAGAGAGATTTTTATATTACTGCGACAAATACGGATATATTGTATGGGGAGAATACGCAAGTTGGGGTCTTGACCATACCGAAAAGGAAAGTATTTTCAACTTTCTTCCCCAGTGGCTTGAAGCGGTTAAAAGGGATATAAATCACCCGTCAATAGTTTTGTGGTGTCCGTTTAACGAAACGTGGAAAATAAACGACAGACGGCAGAAGGATGAGATTCTTGACCTTGTGTATACATCTACAAAACTTGCCGACCCGACAAGACCCTGTATTGACACCAGCGGATATGTTCACGCTTCTCAAACCGATGTTTATGACGTGCACGATTATTCACAGGATTACAAAGTGCTGAAAGAGCATTTGAGTGACCTGTATAAGTGTAAAGTTTCGATAATGCCGGGAGGGGACGGAAAGGAATACAGTGGACAGCCTTTTGCGGTAAGCGAATACGGCGGTATTGCGTGGAATCTAAAAGAGAACGGATGGGGCTACGGCAACGGACCCAAAACACTTGACGAGTTTTATACAAGACTTGAAGATTTGACCGATGCGGTGCTTTCCAACGGAAATATATTTTCTTTTTGCTATACGCAACTTACCGATGTGGAGCAGGAGCAGAACGGACTTTATACCTATGACAGGAAGCCGAAGTTCCATTCGGAAAAACTGAAAAAAATATTCGGCAAGGAAGCGGAATACGAAAAATAATTTTTTTAAGAGCGGTTTATCCGCTCTTTTTGTTTTCTTTAAAAAAAGTTTATAATGAATATATGCATTTTCGCCTGTGCAAAATCGCTATGCGCTTGACGGACGGGGCGGATATGTATTATAATATATGTGGCGCAATTCGGGTGTTTAGGGAGGAAATATGAATTTACAGCATATGAAATATGCGGTGGAAATCGCAGATACAAAATCCATAAACAAAGCGGCTGAAAAACTTTTTGTAGGGCAGTCGAATTTGAGCCGTGCCGTAAAAGAACTTGAAGCCGGTTTGGGCGTGCAGATATTCGAACGCAGTGCGAAAGGTATGTTTTTAACACCCGACGGAGAAATTTTCGTGCAGTACGCTAAAGCAGTGCTTAAACAGGTAGATGATATCGAAAATATGTTCGGGCAAAACGGTATAGGAATAAAGAGGTTTTCCCTTTCGGCACCGAGGGCGAGTTATGTGGCAAAGGCGTTTACCGAATTTTCCCTTACGGTTGACAGAAAACACCGTGCCGAACTGTTTTACAGGGAAACCAATTCGATGCGCACAATAAAAAACATTTTACAGGATGACTATAAATTGGGCATTCTGCGCTATGCGGAAAATTATGACCGTTACTATAAATCGATGATGGACGAAAAAGGTTTGGAGTACGAACTGGTTACGGAATTTGAGTACGTTCTCATCGTAAACAAAAACAGTCCCCTTGCAAACAAAAAAAAGATAAGTTACGATGACCTTGAAGACCTTACGGAGATAGCCCACGCAGACCCGTATGTTCCCTCACTCCCTTTTTCGGAAGTAAAGAAAGAGGAACTTCCCGATAATTCAAAAAGGAGAATTTTTGTTTTTGAAAGAAGCAGTCAGTTTGAACTTTTGGAAAAGAATACCGATGCGTATATGTGGGTTTCGCCTATGCCGGAAGATTATCTTGAAAAATACGGGCTTGTACAGCGCACCTGCGGTGAAAATTCCAGAGTTTACAGGGATATGCTGATACACAGGAAAGATTATACGCTTTCCGATACGGATAAAGCGTTTATAGAACAGCTTATCCGTACCAAACGGGAAGTTTTCGGAAAGGAAGAATAATAAATGAAATATATGATTGCTTCGGATATTCACGGCAGCGGGTATTATGCGGAGCGCATTAAAGAAAAATATGCGGAAGAAAAGTGCGACAGGCTTATTCTTTTAGGTGATATTCTTTACCACGGACCGAGAAATCCTCTGCCGAAAGATTATTCGCCACAAGCAGTAGCACAGACGTTAAACGGTTTAAAAGATAAAATAATCTGCGTACGGGGCAACTGCGATGCGGATGTGGATCAACTTGTGCTTGAATTTTCCGTTTCTTCCGATATTGCGATACTTGAACAGGGCGAAAAACTTGTATACTTGACCCACGGGCATATATATAATGAAAATTCTATGCCTCAAATGAAAAAAGGCGATATTCTTTTGCACGGTCATACACACGTTCCAAAC
>CAZBLS010000057.1:0-10878 GCA_964492705.1 uncultured Oscillospiraceae bacterium
GCATTGTTTCTTTGCACAAAAAAACGGCAGTAGTAAGATACTGTCGTTTTTTTTGAATTCCGGTGAGAAAAATCAGTCAAATCAATTTCTTTTTAAATCTTCAACAAAATACGCATTGGTGTTTGCGTGCTTGCCGAATTTGTCGATAACGGTTATGCGCACATATATATCGCGGTCGTTTACGTTAAATGCGGCTTCGCATACTCCGTTGTCGTCTTCTGCAAAAATGCATTCACGGTGCCGAAGATAAGTGGAAAATACTATCCGTTCCGCAGGAGAACATTTGATTTTTATCTTGCCCTCATCATAGATCAGCGAATATATCTCGGGTCCTTGGGAAGCGTAGAATTTCCCGTTAAAAAGCGCATCGGTTATGGCACGGTATTCAAGTTTATCGGCAAAGAATGCTGTAAAACCGCCGAAAGAGTCGCATCTTTTTGAATTTAAATCGTACACGTTATGGTTATCGTCGGTGGAAAGGCAGTAGATTTTCTCGCCTTTGCGCAGTAAATCGTCATAGCATTGAGGGAAATAATCGTCAAAACCGTCATGAAAACAACTGTAATTGCAGATTTCCATTGCGTGCATACCGGTATATTTATTGTAGATTTCGGCGTTTTCGCCCGACCAATTGGGATGATTGTAGGTTACAAAAAAACCGTGTTCTCTTCCCTCTTTGATTATTTCGTTTACGCATTCGGGGCAGTATTTACGTTCGAAATCGGGTTTGTTTTCGTCAAACTGAACTTTATCTTTGTATAAAGACGTATTTGAATATAAATACTTTTCCCTATGAAAACAAACCTGTTTAAGATTGTCGGGATCTTTCGGAATAAGGCATAGGTGTGTGGTGCTTATTTCAGGTTCACCTATATCTTCCATTATTTCAATTTCATAACCGTTGAGAGCCAAAAAGTTTTCGTCGTTAAGTTCGTCGTGAGCAATCATCACATCATGGTCGGTATATGCAACAACTGAATAGCCTTTTTCTTTATATGCTTTTTTAATTTCTTCGGGTGTGAGACGTCCGTCGGAAACCGTACTGTGGCAGTGGAGATTGGCTTTATATTTGTTCTGTTTTTCATCTAATAATATTTTCATAAGTTTAACCTCATTTATATCATATATAAATATTTTATATGATATAGCAGTGAATGTCAAACTGTTTAATTTAAATTTCCGTGTATCTGCCCAAGAATGTTGCCGCAGACTGTGCGAGTTTTATGTCGGTTTCCGACGGCTTTTCATTTTCACCCATTATTAAAGAAACCGAGCCTACCGTATCGCCCTCGGAAAGAATTGGGACGACTACGCCTGCATTGTATTTTTCATTTCCGTCGGAAAGTAAAACATTTTTCCCCGAACGGTTGGTTACGGTGATTTTGCCGATCATAATACCGTCAAGTTCCTGCGAAACAGGCTTTTCCATAAGTTCTCTTTTGGGAATACCCGAAACGGCAATTACACTGTCACGGTCTGTAATGCAGGTGCCGTGACCGCTTGTTTTTGCAAGAGTTTCGGCATAGTTTTCGGCAAAATCCCCAAGTTCGCCTATGGAAGAATACTTTTTTAAAATAACTTCACCGTCGGATTCGGTAAATATCTCCAACTGTTCACCCTCTCGGAAACGTAAAGTGCGTCTGATTTCTTTCGGAATAACAATTCTTCCGAGTTCATCAATTCTTCTTATGATTCCCGTCGCTTTCATATATAAATCCCCTTTGTTTTTGTTTTAACGCTTCTATTATCTGTAAATTTGGAAGATTTATACGCTTTTATACTTATATCTGTCAGTTATTTTCCGTAGAATTTAAGTTCTCGGGGCGTACAACCGAAGTGCTTTTTTACCACTCTCGCAAAATATTTCGGATCTGCAAAACCGCTGTCATAAGATGCGTTTTCCACGGAGTATCCGTTTAGAATTAAGTTGTGGGCGTGCTCCA
This sequence comes from uncultured Oscillospiraceae bacterium, assembly GCA_964492705.1. Taxonomy (GTDB): domain Bacteria; phylum Bacillota; class Clostridia; order Christensenellales; family QALW01; genus UMGS1322. Next base: position 1,944 of record CAZBLS010000057.1, read on the forward strand.
AGCGCAATTCCGTAACGTATTCAATAGGTGTTTTTTGATAGTAACGCTTAAAAAGTTTCCTAAACGAGGTCTGCCCTATTCCCGATTTTAAACAAACGTCATCCATACGCAAAGTAGTATCTTTAAAATCCGAATTTAAATAAGAAACCGCCTTTAAAAAATGCTCGGGAAGAATAAAATCGGTTTCATTTTCAAGAATACTGCCGAAAATAGCATACAGTTGTGCCATTGCATATACCGTGTATGCCGGCTTTTTGTTTTCCCAAACCGAGAGCAGGCGCAGAAATTTTTTATATATAGATTCACCGTCGGTAAATGAGTATATTTCTATATCGGAATCGTTGTTTTCGCATATAAAATGGGCAACGATAATTTCCGTATCGGTATATTCAACCGAATATCCCAAATTTTGCGGAAGATAAACGATATCTTTTTCATTTACCGTATACTCTTTACCCATTATCCTGAATACGGCACTGCCGTGAACCCTGAATGCCAATGCGGAATGCTTTCTCGGAGCAACGTTGAAATTTCCGCCTTTCCAAGAGAGTCTGTCCACGCTCAAAATGCGCAATATAGGGTTATTTGCATCGTATAACATAAAAATCACCGTAATATATTCTATTCGGAAATAACTGAAAAGTCAAGCGTTGAAAAGTCCACCTTTTTTATCAAAATATGAGTTTCGCATTTTGATAAAACAATGTATAATATATTGGAGGTGATTTTTTTGAACGGTTATTTTATTTTAAAAAACAGCGTTTCCGCCGTTGCAGATAAAAGGATGATAAACGGCACGGTTAAAAATCTTTGGAACGGATTTTGCTTTAAAGACAGCGAACTTGATATTACGGAGGGAGAAAACTGCACTTTTTTAATAGGTGATGCGGAAATTCCACACATAAACGGAAATAAAGATTACGCACTGTGTGTTGATGGAAAAGGTATTGCACTTGTCGGCAAGGATTATCCGTCGCTGATGCGCGGTTTTATGGCGCTTATTATGAAAATCGAATATTGCGGTGACGAGGTTTTTGTCCGTTTTTGCAACGAAGAAAGTGAATATTCGGTTTTGAACAGAATGATACATATTTGCATTTTTCCCGAAACCGAATTTTACTTTGCAAAAAAACTTATCAGGCTTGCGGGAGTTTGCCAATATACTCATATTGTCATCGAATTTTGGGGTATGCTTAAATACGACTGTTTAAAAGAACTTGCGTGGGAAAATGCCTTTACAAAAGAGCAGGCAAAAGAACTTATAAAAGAATGCAGAGAATTGGGTATGGAACCTATTCCGATGTTTAATCAGTTGGGGCACGCCACCGCATCAAGAGTATGTTACGGAAAACACGTTGTTCTTGATCAAAATCCGAGGTTAAAGCATCTTTTCTCCCCCGACGGCTGGGTCTGGGATATAAAGTCGCAGGAAGTCTTCGATCTGCTTAAACAGGTTAGGCTTGAACTTTATGAACTTTTCGGCGATGGTGAATATATGCATATCGGCTGTGACGAAGCATATTATATAACGCGTAACGAAGAATACAGAAAAGAATTGCCCGTTTTTTTAAAAAAACTTACGGAAGAAACAGAGCGTGAGGGCAAAAAGCCTATGATATGGATGGATATGCTCCTTGAAGAGGGCGTATTTAAAGATTGCTATACCGTCGGCAAAAAGGGCGAAGTTGAGTTTTTGAGAAATTCTCTTGCAAAATCAACCGTTTTCGTAGATTGGCAGTACGATGCGAAAAACGTGCCTATCCCCTCTTTGGCTTCCCTTAAAGATTGCGGACACGAAGTTATCGGTGCTCCGTGGTTTGACGAAAAGAATTATACCGCACACGTTGAAACGGTAAAAGAAAGCGGTATGCATGGCATTATGCTTACAACTTGGCATACTTTAAACTTGGAAATGCATTCCGTTTTGGGTTGTGCGAAAAAATGCGGAGCGAAAACTTCCGTGTGGGGTGAACACAGCGGTTTTAGAGAAGAAACGGCAACGCTTTTACGCAAGATAAGTTTTGAGGGTAATGACTATGCTTCAAGCGGATGGTCAAAGGAACAGATTGAAGTTTGATTTTTTTCGTTAATATACTATAATAAAGAAAACGGTCTGCTTAAAAAAGCAAACCGTTTTTTCTTACTTAAAATTCCTGTCGGCTATTTCAATTGCCTTTGTTATCATATGACCGCAGTTGCGGGACGAAACATTGCCCCAACCCGAACTTTTGACAGTGTCGTATACGCCTAACTCTTTTGCAATTTCATATTTTAAGCCTTGTGACATTTTTGCCATAATATTTCTCCGTAAAACTTTTTATAAGTGAGGTTCGTCCTCGCTTACGTCATTATTATCTGCAAGACGTAAAGTTTTATTAGAGGAATTTTCAGGCAATTTTAATTCAAACCAAAAATCGGAGCCTTTGTTTATTGTGCTTTCTATACCGAAATCCGCATTATGAGCGATAAGAATGGATTTTACGATTGAAAGTCCCAATCCCGTGCCTACCGTTGAACGGATATGCGTGCCGGAACGGTAATATCTGTCCCAAATATTGGCAAGTTCATCTTGCGGAATACCTTTACCCGTATCTATCACTTCGATTTTTGCACTGTCGAATTTCTTTGTGATGCAAACTTTAACCTTTTTATCTTCACCCGTATAATTTACAGCATTGCTTAAAAGATTGTATATTACCTGTTCTATACGGGCTTCGTCACCGATTACGTAAGTATCTCCGGTAACGTTAAGTTCAAAGGTATAACCTTGCTCACGCATAACGGAAAAACGCTCTAAAATCCGGTTGACCGTTTCGCTGATATTAAAGGTGCGGAATTCAAAACTCTTATTTCCACCCTCGATTTTTGAAAGTTCCAAAATATCGTTTACGAGTTTGGAAAGACGGTCGGTTTCGTCAACAATGATTTTCAGTGCTTTTTCACGTTTTTCTTTGTTTTCGCCTGCGATGTCAAGCACCATTTCCGCATACATTTTTATCATCGTAAGCGGTGTTCGCAGATCGTGAGAAACGTTTGCCATAAGTTCTCTGCGCAAGTCAGAGGCTTTTGTTATTTCTTTGGAAGCATAATCAAGAGCCTTTGCAAGATCGTCTATTTCGCCAAAAGCACCGTCGGTTTCAAATTTAACATCAGTATTGCCAAGAGCCAATTCCTTTGCGCTTGCGGTAAGTTTTTCCACGGGAAGGGAAAACTTGCGTGCAATTAAATAAGAAAAACACGCCGCAAAAATCAGTGCAAGCGCCGAAATAATGGCAAACTGTCGGTAGAGCACGTAAATTACCGAATTTATGGGTTCAAGTTGGGCAATAACGTATATATATGCTCCGCCCTCGATATTGCCTTTGTCGGAGTAAGCCGCAAAAAGAAAAGCGGTTTTATCCGAACCGTCGCTTTCTATACGGCGGTAGAACTCTTTCTTTGAACTTGTATCCACTTGCTCCCGTACGTTACCGAGCAAAGAAATATAATCGTTGAGATTGTTCAAACGTTTATCGCCGATTTGTCCCATAATATCGTTTGCTACAACGATTTTGCCGTCACTGTCGGTTATTATAATAAAAATGTTGTTTTCGTATGCTTTTTCCCGTATAACCGATTCGGTCAAAGTGCCTTTATTGTACATTTTTACGAGACTGCGTGCATCGCCGAGCGTTTGCCGAGCCATTGCGCCCGTATAATAGTATTGTAGGAATACTACCTGCAACAGCCATATAAGCAAAAGTAAATATACGGCAAACAGGCAAAAGTATTCCCACATTTTCAGTTTGACACCGAATTTATTTTTCAGTTTCAAAAATATATCCTACCCCTCGTACGGTGGAAATAAGATCACGGTACGGACCGATGCTGTTGCGGAGCATCTTAATGTGCGTATCAACCGTTCTGTCATCACCGAAAAATTCGTAACCCCAAACTTCCGAAAGTAACTGATTTCTCGAAAGGGCAATGTTTTTGTTTTTGATCATAAACATAAGCAAGTCATATTCTTTGGGCGTAAGTTCGATTCTTTTTCCGTCAATGTAAACCTTGCGTGCGGAAACGTCGATATCTATGCCCTTGACAGTAATATGCTTGTTTTCTGTTTCCTTGCCGGCATTTTCGTGGCGTGAAATTATAACGTTAATCCTTGCCATAACTTCCTTGGGCGAAAAAGGCTTAACAACGTAATCGTCAATGCCCATTTCAAAGCCGAAAAGTTTATCGTACTCTTCTCCTCTTGCGGAAAGCATAAGCACGGGAATGTCTTTTGTTTTCCGTATTTCTTTACAAGCGGAAAATCCGTCAAGACGGGGCATCATAACGTCCATAATAATCAGATCAAAATCTTCCGTTTTGCACCTGTTTACGGCGTCCATACCGTCAACGGCCTCGGTAACGGTGTGACCTTCAAACTCAGCATACTCCCTGAGACCTTTACGGATATTTTCTTCATCGTCAACAATAAGTATTTTTGCCATAATTCTGTCCCCCATTCTCTTTCAGTTATAATACAACCTAAATGTGAAAGTATAATGATACTTTTATTTTTTTAGAAAAAAACTACTTGAAAATTTTTGATTTATTCGGTGATTTTCCTGTAATTCCGCGAAATATCAATGCTTCCGCCATTTTAAAGAAAATCTTTCAGTGCTCTCTGCAATCCCGTTCTTTTATAATTTATCCGCTGTAAACTCATGATTTTTCCATTTGATGAAGCAGATAATTTCGCTCAACCTTTGAGTTGCATATGTAAATATGCATATCGTATGTTTTCTCTAAATATTATATAATTTTTTTTATCCTCCGTCAAGTTATAAAAAAAGGCACGTTGCCGTGCCCTTAAAAATTATTCAACAGTAAAGGTTTTTACAAAAGAATTTTGCTTAACGGTAACTTTGTTTCCGTCAAGTGTAACTTCAGGTGCAACTTGCTCTTTTCCGTCGGTGGTAAAGCAGGCAAGCGTTGCAAAGAGATATTCTCCATCATTTAAAGCACCTGTCATATACGCAGGATAAATCGCCTGCGGTTGAAGCAGATGCATACCGGGATGTATTCTGTGTATGCAGTATCTGCTCTCTACATTAGAAACGGAAATAACGGTACTCTTGACATTGCCGTAAACGATATTATTTTCGTTTGTAACGTAAGCATCGTCACGCAAACCGATTGAAAATCCGCCTTCGCATACGATATACTTCTGCGCAAGTGTTACTTTGTGTACTCTTAAATGCCAACCCTCGCTTAAAGGCAGAAGATAGGTTTTAATAACCGTTTTCTCATCGTTTGCGAAGGGAATATGCGAAGATATCATAATTCCGTCTTCCGTGCGGTAGTCAAGAATTTTCTTGCGGTGAGAAGTCATTGAACCGTCAAGAGTGTAAAGACCTATCATATTGTCAAGCGAAACGTTATCGGCAGTGGAAATACCGAATCCCGAACGGGAATTATATGCGAATTTGCCGTAATATCCGCCCATATCGTTAAACCTGTTGCCGAAAAACGGTGCCTGATAATAGTGAATGGAGTTATTATAAAGGGTTACGCCGTTCTTTTCGTTATCGCCGTGTATTTGTATATCAAGTCCGTCAAGTTCGCTTGAAACGCCGTAATTTCCCTTTTCAATGGGAAGAAGTTCTTCTTCGGACTGCCAAAGGGGATGATTTTCGTCCGCCAAAAGGCACATAAATCCCTCGGTGTAGCAACTGATAGCACCGTCGGTAGCGTAGTTTTCGCCGAAACCGGGTGTTTCGTAAAGATAACCCACGGGGAAAATGCCGTCTTTTGTGGGAATGCTGTTTTCAAAGAAATAATTTATGTTTTTGAGAATAACTCTTTTTGCCTGACCTAAATTGAAGTCACATCCGGTAAGCGCCGCAAGACCGAAAGGCGCAACACAGCCGAATCTGTAACCGATAGAACGTCCGTAAGCCGCCATACCGCCGTCACTGTCGAAATAATTGATAAAGAACTTCAAAAATTCCGAACTGCGTGCTCTGTATTTATCGGCACGCTTAACGTTTTCGGGATCGTTCATATCCGCAAGTAATATCCAAAGCAAGGGATAAGTGTGATGTGCCCACGCTTCGTAATAGTCAAAACGGCCGAAAGCACCGTCACAGTACCAACCTTTGTCGATGTAAAGGGTTTCCAAGAAGTCATAACCCTTTTTCATATCCTCTTCCGTTTCACTCATATCGTAACCGAGTTTTTTCAGTATTTCAATACAGAAAATGGGATACCAATAATGGTTGTTGGGCCAAGAATTTTGAAGAGCGCAAATTGCCCATTTTTTAACCCAAAGAGCAATCTGATCCTGTTTTTCTTTATCCAAAACGTCCCAAAGAGTTTCGGGAGCAAAGTATACTGTTACCAAATATGCGGCAACTTCGGTAATTGCTTGATTTGCAAAGGAATTCCTGTTAAAATCGGTAATATCCTTGTCAAAGCCGTTTTCGCTGCTTCCCTCTATCATAACGGTGTTGATAAAATCAACAGCGGACATTTCTTTACCGTTTACCGTAAGGAACAGGTCACCCTCTTTTAAGAAAGGCGCAATGCCCCAAAGAGGACGGAACAGTTCTTCTATCTGCGTAACGCAGTAGCCTACGTGGTCGCTTATAACGTACTGTTCTTTGTTAAAATATCTTTCGGCTGTTCTCGTCAAAAGGGACTTATACATATTTTTTGCAACGGAATAAAGTTCTTTTCTTGAATTAATCATTTTCATTTACTTCCTTTCAGACGGATAACATATTATTGCGTTCGCGTTTTTCAGTTCGAATTTGCATTTTGCGGGGACAAAGAATTTATCCCCCTGTGCCAAAGTGAAATTTCCCTCGTTAAATTTAAGTTCTCCTCTGTTTTCAAGAGAACTCACCGTAACGAAATGGGGAAAATCAAATTTGCCGTCATATGCTTTTTCAAGAGCAAAGCAAGGTGTGTTTTCATATGAAACAAGTTTTTCCGTATTTTGTTCGGTCTTTTGGGGCTTTATGAAGAATTTTTCATAAATTTCTTCTTTACTGCGAGGCGTATAATCAAAGCATTCAAGCATATTTTCTTCACCGATGCCGTAATGCACCTGCATAGGTGTAAGTTCAAGACCGGAAACGGTAATTTTTTCGGTACGCAAGGTGTAATCGGTAGGTTCCTGTATTTCAAGAAGGAAACATCCTGCACCTATGGCGTGAGGCGTACCTCCCGTAACCAAGATAGTATCGCCTTTTTTTACTTCAAAACGGTGCATTGCACTGAGCATACCCTCAATATCCTGCTTTTTAAACAGTTCTGCCCAAAGTTCTTTTGTAACGAACTCCTTAAATCCCAAGTATACCGCAGGCGTTTCGCCGTTTGTACGGGTATCTAAAATGTGCCAACATTCTGTTTTTCCGTATGCCGAACCGAAATATTTTTTTGCTGTCTCTTTGGTGGGATGAACCTGTATTCCGAGCCTTTCGGAAGAATCGAGGAATTTAATCAAAACACCGCTTTCTTCCCTGCCCTCACCGAAGTCTTCTTTTTTTACAACTTCGGTTATAAGTTTTTCGCCGTCTTCCCATTCAATAAGTGTAATGCCCTCGTTTTTAACGTAGTTCTTGTTTTTTGCCTCGGTAAAAGAGGAAATCCAATCTTCGGGTCGGTCACTGTCCTCAACAGGTTCAACGTTTAAGAATTTGCGCAACTGTGCACCGCCGGAGTAAGTGCGCCAAACAAAAGTCGGCAACTGTTTGAGAGGTCTTTTCATATTAAGCCTCCCTGTCAAAACTGAGAATTACAACGTCCCCTGCCGAAACTTTTACGTCAAACTCGTGTTTAACGGGATAGTTTATGCTGATTTTGCCTGCCTGTTCTTTGTCGGAATAGTTAAATACAAAGAGATAATATCCCTTTTCGTTTTCGCTTATACGGACGGTAACATCTAAATCGCATTTTACGGAATCAATATTAAATTCATCGACAAGAACTTTTGCAAGTTCGTTTGCAGTGGAAGAATTTGCATCCTTTCCGTAAGGATCCCATACCATCGTATTGAACGTAAGAATACTTCCCTTTTCCGTATCTTTTTTTACTACCGCAGGAAGACCGTCGTCAAACTCGGAAACAACGGTTGCATCGGTCACGTCCATAATCTGTCTTCCCGTACATCCCTTAACTTCAACGTTTCCGTATTTAAAGGTGTTTTCAAAGTTATCGTAGTCAAAAAGTTTTTCGCCTACAAGTGAATTGAGAGCACCGCCGGGAAGAACTCTGTGTACCTGTGACTCCCTGTCTGTCATTCCCAAGTGACCGTCGGCAATAATTACACCGCCGTTTTTAACAAAATCGCTTAAAACTTTTGCTGTTTGGTCGGAGATAACAAGGTGATTTGTCAAAACAAGCACTTTATAGTTGCTTATTTCATCTTCTGTTACGATGTCGCAGTGTATGCCTGCGTTCATAAATGCTTTATATGCACCGAAAACAGACATATTGTATACGTTTGCTTCAAAGCCTTTGTACGAACCGCAAAGCAAACGTTCAAAATCTTCGCAAAGTTTGTCGTAAAGTATACCTACCTGTGCACGTACGGGTTTGATTACACCGATTTCGGAGAAAATTTTACCCATTTCGGTAGCAAGAGTCAAACGCTCGGTGGATTTGCCCTGATAGTTTACAAGACCTCTGCCCATAGTTTGAAGACCCTTGTCAAAGGGACGCCACATCCAATAAATAAGGGATTTAGCACCGGAAGAATATCCCTCCAAGCACCACTGTTTAAGGTCGTTTACGGTAACGCAAGTCTCAAAATTGAAGATTGCCTGAATATGTGTTTGCATTTCGGCTATCCAAAATCCTTCTCTTTTTGCCGCTGTATAGAAACCGTCAAATATTTCGTGGCGAAGAGCAGGCTCAAACGTGCCGTTTATCTGCTTGGGATAGAACGACATACCTATTT
>CAZBLS010000058.1:0-10415 GCA_964492705.1 uncultured Oscillospiraceae bacterium
AAGTAGGGCACACGAATATCGGTGCAGGCAGAGTCGTGTTTCAGATGCTTGTTAAAATAAAAAAAAACAATAAGGATGGCGATTTTTTTGACAACGTTGCCGTAAACAGGGCAATGGATAACTGCAAAAAGAACGGTTCCGCACTCCACCTTATCGGTCTTCTTTCCGACGGAGGAGTACATTCTCATATCGAGCATCTTTACGGATTGCTTGAATCTGCAAAACGCCACGGCGTAGAAAAGGTTTACATCCACTGTCTTATGGACGGAAGAGATGTTTCAACCACTTCCGGCGTTGGCTTTATAAAAGATTTGCAGGCAAAAACAGAAGAAATCGGCGTAGGCAAGATTGCCACGATAGCAGGAAGATATTACGCTATGGACAGAGATTTTGCTTGGGACAGAGTTGAAAAGTTCTATTCTGCGGCGGTTTACGGAGAGGGCGTACAGAATGCCGATCCCGTTGACGCAATGGAGAAATCCTATGCTTCCGGCGTTACCGATGAGTTTATTCTGCCCACGGTAGTTGATAAAGACGGTATAATAAAGGACGGCGACAGCATTGTTTCCTTTAACTTCCGCCCTGACCGTGCACGTCAGTTTACACGTGCTTTCGTTGATGAAAAATTTGACGGTTTTGAGCGTAAAAACGGATTTTTCAGTACCGAGTACGTATGTATGACCCAGTATGACGAAACTATGCCCAACGTAAGTGTTGCATTCCCTCCGGAAGAACTTAAAATGACTTTCGGCGAAGTTATGGAAAAGAACGGCCTTACTCAGTTGCGCATAGCCGAAACGCAAAAGTACGCTCACGTAACGTTCTTCTTTAACGGCGGTGAAGAAAAAACTTTCAACGGGGAAGACAGAGTGCTTATTAAGTCGCCCGATGTTCCCACGTTCGATTTGCAACCCGAAATGAGCGCATATCCCGTTTGCGACAGTGTATGCGAAAAAATTCTTTCGGGTGCATACGATGCTGTAATACTTAACTTTGCAAACTGCGATATGGTAGGACATACAGGCGTTTTCGATGCGGCTGTTAAGGCTGTTGAAGCAGTTGACGAATGTGTGGGTAAAGTTGCCGATGCAACACTTAAAATGGGCGGTACGCTGTTTATCACTGCCGACCACGGCAATGCGGACTGTATGGTGGACGAAAACGGAAATCCCTTTACGCCTCATACGACCAATCCCGTACCTTTCTGCGTAGTAGGCTATCCCTGCACGTTGCGTGAGGGCGGACGTCTTGCGGATATTGCTCCCTCAATGCTTAAAGTAATGAACATCGAACAGCCGAAAGAAATGACGGGTGTAAGCATCATTGAATAAGTTGTCACTAAAAAGGAGCGAAAACGGAATGTTATTCGATTTTAAAGAGTTACTTAACCTTGATAATATCATTGGAAAAAGGCTTGTGACGGTTTACTATTATCTCGGCATTATTGCCGCGGCGGTAGGCACGGTAGTTATGTTTATATCGGGCATTGCTTCCGTTGCCGGAGGAAGAATACTTTCGGGGCTTGGGCAGATACTTTTTTGCCTGCCCGTGGGTGTGCTTGCCCTTGTTGTGCATAGGATAATCTGCGAACTTATCGTGACATTCTACGAACATTGCGGAAAAGAGTAAAAAGTGCTTGACACTTTTTGTGTTTTCAAGTATTATATAAAGGCTTGATTATAAGCGAACATTTTTTTGGAGGTATTGCTATGAAATCATTTGTCGCAAAACCCGCAGATATCGAGCGTAAATGGTACGTTATCGATGCTAACGGGCAGACACTCGGCAGAGTTGCTACTCAGGTTGCAATGATTCTGCGCGGCAAACACAAACCCACCTATACGCCTCACGTTGACTGCGGTGACCACGTTATCGTTATCAATGCAAGCGGGGTTGTGCTTACCGGTAAGAAACTGGAACAGAAGAAATATTACAGGTATTCCGGTTACGTAGGCGGTCTTAAAGAAACTACCGCGAAAGATATGCTTGCAAATAAACCCGAACTTATGGTTTATGAAGCGGTAAAAGGTATGATGCCTAAAAACTCTCTGGGCAGAGATATGCTCAAAAAACTTCGTGTATACAAGGGTGCTGAACACGGCCATGCCGCACAGAAACCCGAAGTTTATACCGTTTAACAGGGAGGATCTTAATAATGGCTAAGACTCAGTTCTGGGGCACCGGCAGACGTAAAAAAGCAGTAGCGAGGGTTAGGCTCGTTGCAGGTACGGGTGCAATTACCGTAAATAAGCGTGATCTTGACGAGTATTTCGGTCTTGAAACTCTTAAAACAATCGTTCGTCAGCCTCTTGCGTTGACGGATACTTTGGGTAAATATGACGTTTTCGTAAACGTTAACGGCGGCGGTTTTACCGGTCAGGCGGGTGCTATCCGTCACGGTATCGCCCGTGCTCTCGTTAATTCCGACGAAGCACTCAAACCCGCTCTTAAAAAAGCAGGATTCCTTACCCGTGACCCGAGAATGAAGGAAAGAAAGAAGTACGGTCTCAAAGCCGCACGTCGTGCTCCTCAGTTCTCAAAGAGATAATTGCGATTATTTCAAAAGAATGCAAACACCGAGACTTTTGTTTCGGTGTTTCTTTTTGCGAAAATTTCGGATATTCCTCTGTGACGCTTTTTATAAATTCAAAATAAAATATATGGAATACGTTGCAATGAACGGAATTTTGTAGTATAATTATAGGTGCTTTGAAAGAATAAAGAGAGGCAATAAAATGTTTAAAGCAGATAAAAAAATACAGGGCATACTGTACATAATAATAGCGGCGTTCGGATTTTCGGGAATGTCGGCGTTTGTTAAACTTTCGGGAGATCTGCCCGCAATGCAAAAGGCGTTTTTCAGAAACTTTGTGGCGCTTATCTACATTGCGATTATGGCTTTCAGAGAGAAGATACCCCTAAAAGTAAAAAAAGAAAATATACCCGTTCTCTTTGGAAGATGTCTTTTCGGTACGTTGGGACTCTTGTGTAACTTTTATGCCTTGGGGAGTTTAAATCTTTCCGATGCAAATATGCTGAACAAACTTTCACCCTTTTTCTCAATTCTGTTTTCGGCGTTTTTGCTTAGCGAAAAGCCCGATTTTGTGCAGATATTAGGTGTTTCGGTTGCTTTTGTCGGCAGTGCGTTTATTATAAAACCGGGATTTGCAAACGTTACTGTTTTGCCTGCCGTTGCAGGCGCTCTGGGCGGAATGGGAGCGGGTATAGCCTATACTTGCGTACGTAAATTAGGTTACAACGGCGAAAACGGAAAAAGGATAATATTTTGGTTTTCGGCATTTTCCTGCGTCTTTTGCTTGCCGTTTATGATATTCGGTTTTCAGCCGATGACATTAAAGCAGTTGTGCTATCTTATACTTGCCGGTTCCTTCGCCTGCATAGGTCAGTTGGGCATAACAAAAGCATATATATGTGCTCCTGCCAAGGAAATTTCGGTTTACGATTACACACAGGTCCTCTTTGCTGCGGTTTTGGGATTTTTCATTTTCGGCGACTTGCCCGATATGCTCAGTGTAGTGGGCTATATACTGATTTGCGGTGCAGGCGTGGTAATGTTTTTATATAATAACGGTAAAATAAAATTCAGGAGGTAAATTATATGAACGAGTATATAATGAAATATTCAAAACCTGCCGACAGTTGGGAAGAATCACTGCCTATCGGAAGCGGAAGACTCGGAGCGTGTCTTTTCGGGCGCACCGATTGCGAGATTGTAAGGACAAACCACGAGGAAATGTGGACGGGTTGCGAATTTTGCGGTGACAGCACGGATGCAAAGGAGCATTTGGGCGAAATACGCAAACTTATTTTCGAAAACAGGAACAGAGAAGCAGGGGAGATAGCTGATAAATATCTTGCCACAAAGCAGGGCGGAGAACATTCCCCCGAATTCGGCACGTTTAGAAATTCGGGAGATGTTTTAATACAGAATAACCGTGAAAGCAGATTTGTACAGCGCAGACTTAATTTGCTTACAGGCGTTGCCGAAACGGAGGGCGAAGACTATAAAATAACAGCATTTGCGCCTATTTCCACCGAAACGGCAGTCATTCGCATAGAGGGCGGAAATCTTGATATTTCACTGCGCTATGACGAAGAGGGCGGTGGAGCAGTGGACGACTTTGAAGACATCCGCAACTGTGTGCCCTTTACTCCGAGAAAAATAACCAAAGACTTAAATAAAGTCTTTCCTTACGTAACCGTTGAGAAAAACGGATTTTTCTTTTACAGAAAAAGAGAACTTTCGGCAAGTAATGCTTTTTCGGCTTACGTTTCCCATAACGGCGAAAGCGAAAGTTTAAAAGACGGATTAAGGATAAAAAATGCTACCGTAATAGACGTATTTGTTGCCATTTGCACGGATATGTTTGAAGAAGAGCCACTGAAACGGGCAAAAAAACTTGCAATAGACAGTTTAAATATCGGTTTTGAAAAATTGCTAAATGAACATCGGGAAAAGTTTTCTTCTTTAATGACAAGTGCCGAACTGTGCCTTGAAAGCGATGAAGAACTCCGCAAACTTGATACTTCAAAGCGTCTTGAACGGGTAAAAAACGGTGAGGAAGATACGGGACTTACGGAACTTTTTTATAACTACGGCAAGTATTTGCTTATTTCGTCTTCCGCACCCGAAAGCAAACTTCCCGCAAATTTACAGGGAATTTGGACAAAGAGCAATACTCCGCCTTGGAGTTCGGATTATCACGCAAATATAAATCTTCAAATGAATTATTGGCACGCCGAAATGAACGGTTTAGGTGATTGCGTTGAACCTCTTACCCAATTTATTACACGTCTGTCCGAAAAGGGCAAAAAAACGGCACAAAACGTGTACGGATGCCGTGGCTGGGTGGCACATCACGCTATCAATGCTTGGGGATGTACTTCGCCGTCGGTTAAACCGTCGAAAGCGCACGGTTGCTTCGTGGCGGCGGGAGCGTGGCTTTGCTTGCATATTTTGGAACATTACCGTTATACTAATGACGTGGAATTTATAAAAAAATATTATCCCGTGATAAAGCAGAGCGGAGAATTTTTCCTTGACTATCTGCAATCCTACAACGGTTATTTGGTGACCTGTCCCTCAAATTCGCCTGAAAACGAGTACGTAAATCCCGTGACGGGCGAAAAAACGTCAATTTACGCAGGTCCGTATATGGATACGGAAATTTTAACCGAACTGTTTAACGGCATACTTGAAGTTGCACCTGTTGCAGGAGAAAAGGATACGGCGTTTATAGAGGAAGTTAAGCAAAAACTGAACAAACTTCCGCCCCTTAAAATAGGCAGGCACGGAAATATTTGCGAATGGCTTGAAGATTACGAAGAATGTGAACCGGGGCACAGGCATATGTCTCATTTGTTTGCCCTTTATCCTGCAAGGAGAATAACCGACGGCGAACTGTTAGAGGCGGCGGGAAAAACGGTTGAACGCAGACTTGAAAACGGAGGAGGGCACACGGGTTGGAGCAGAGCGTGGATACTGTGCTTTTATGCCCGTTTGCGTAACGGAAAAGAGTGCGAAGAGCAGTTGAAACTTATGTTCAAGCAAAGCGTGTTCGATAATCTGTTCGACAGGCATCCGCCTTTTCAGATTGACGGAAACTTCGGCGTATGCGCCGCTATAAGCGAAATGCTTCTTGACCCCGTAACGGGGGAACTTTTGCCTGCGCTTCCGCCCTCTTGGAAGAACGGTGAGTTTAAAAATTTCAGAATATACGGTAACAAACGTGTTTCCTGCAAATGGGAAGACGGTAAGGTTAAGGAATATTCGGTGGAATAAAGGAGAGAGACAATGTGGGAGAGGACGTACATTGCCATAGACCTTAAAACGTTTTACGCATCGGTGGAGTGTATCGAAAGAGGACTTGACCCGTTAAACACAAATTTGGTTGTTGCCGATCCCACACGCACGGAAAAGACTATTTGCTTGGCGGTTTCTCCTGCCCTTAAAGAATACGGTATTTCGGGCAGAGCACGGCTTTTTGAAGTTGTGAGCCGAGTAAACGAAGTCAATAGGCAGAGGGAAAAAAGGTTCGGCAAAAGCGAGGGTTCTTCCTTTGACAAAAATGAGTTGTCGCAAAACGGAAAACTTGCACTTTCTTATATAGTTGCACCTCCGCAAATGGCAAAGTATATGGCAAAGAGTTCCGAAATTTATTCCGTTTACCTTAAATACGTTGCACCGGAAGATATACACGTGTATTCCATAGACGAAGTTTTTATAGATGCCACGGAATATTTGAAACTTTACGGTCTTTCGGCTGAAAAATTTACCGAAAAACTCATTGGCGAAGTTTTTTCTTTAACGGGAATAACGGCTACTGCCGGAATAGGCACAAATCTTTATCTTGCAAAAGTCGCAATGGATATAGTTGCAAAGCATATTAAGGCGGATAAAAACGGAGTGCGCATAGCAAAACTTGACGAAATGAGTTACCGTAAACAACTTTGGAACCACCGCCCCATAACCGATTTTTGGCGAGTGGGTGCAGGCTATGCGAAAAAACTTGAAAAATTGGGCATAGTTACAATGGGAGATGTGGCAAGATGTTCCCTGAAAGGCGATGAAGATTATCCGAGTAGCGAAACGCTGTATAAAATTTTCGGCGTAAATGCCGAACTGCTTATTGACCACGCTTGGGGATACGAAAGTTGCAAAATGGAGCACATAAAAGCGTACAGAGCGGAGTCTTCATCGGTAAGTTCGGGACAGGTGTTACAGCGACCTTATACGTTTAGGGAGATTAAAGTAATAATAAAGGAAATGGCAGACGACCTTGCATCGGATCTTTTTAAAAAAGGTCTTGTTACCGACAGGATAAATTTGAGTATCGGATACGATACGGAAAATCTTGCAGGGGGCGGCAGTTCTTTTGAGGGCGAAACCGTACTTGACAGATTCGGGCGCAAGTTACCTAAACCGGTTCAGGGCACGGAGGAATTGGGAGAATATACGTCGCTTCCCTCGGTGATTATAGAAAAGGCGACTTGTTTGGCGGAAAGAATACTTGACAAAAGTTTTACCGTGCGCAGGCTGTCACTTACGGCACTGCGTGTTATCGGCGAAAATGAAATTCCGCAAGATAGGGAAAAAGTGCAACTTGATATGTTTTCCGATTATCTCCGTGAAGAAGAGGAGCGAGAAGAGAAGACAAAACGGCAAAATAAAGAAAACAGCGTGCGTGAAGCGGTGGAAGATATAAGGAAAAAGTACGGTAAAAATTCACTTTTCAGAGGAGTGAGTTTGCGTGAAGAAGCAACGCAGAGGGAGCGTAACGGAATGATAGGCGGTCATAAAGCGTGAAAGACGTATACGGAGATATAATAAATTTGCCTTATGTAAAAAAGGAAAAAAAGATTTCGGAAGAAATGCGTGCGGCGCAGTTTGCACCCTTTGCTGCACTTTCGGGATACGGTAACGTTATAAAGGAAACTCAAAGAATAAAGGACTCAAAACCCGAACTTGACGAGGAAAGGCTTGAAAGCATAAATGCGTGTATTGAAAGTTTATATAAAAAACAGCATTTGCACCCGAAAGTCAATATAGGGTATTTTACGGGCAGTAAAGAGGATGCTCGGTTTAAACAGTCGGTTTCAACCGTAAAGTGCGTAGAGCCTACGCAGGAATTTATCGAACTTAAAGATTGCGGTAAAATTCGGTTTGAAGATATATATACGGTGTTTGAAGTATCGGAGGAAGAAAAATGAGTATGAAAGAAAAAATGCATACGGGGGAACTTTATCTGCCCTCGGATGACTCGATAATGAGGGAACAGTTCGTTTGTTTGGATAAACTGAAAAAGTATAATTCGGCAAAGTATTCAAACGTGAAAAAGAGAAGTAAATTACTTAAAAATATGCTTGCGGAAATTGGTGAGGGATGCTATATCGAAACGCCTTTTTACGCAAATTGGGGCGGAAAACATCTGCACTTGGGCAAAAACGTATATATAAATTTCTGTTTCACCGCCGTGGATGATACGCATATTTACATCGGCGACAGCACTATGATAGGACCAAACGTAACGGTGGCATCGGCAGGACATCCCGTTCTTCCCGAATTGCGTAAAGAGGGATATCAGTATAATTTTCCCGTAAAAATAGGCAAAAACTGTTGGATAGGTGCAGGGGCGGTAATTTTGCCCGGCGTTACCGTGGGAGATAATACGGTAATCGGCGCAGGAAGCGTGGTTACAAAGGATATTCCGTCCAATGTTGTGGCAGTGGGTAATCCGTGCAGAGTTATGCGTGAAATAGGCGAAAAAGACAGAGAGTTTTATTTTAAAGACAGGAAAATAACGGAGTAATCAGAAAATGTGGATAGTTTATGCTTTGCTTTCGGCACTGTTTGCGGGTATAACGTCCGTACTTGTTAAATGCGGAATAAAACAGACAGATTCTTCGGTGGTAACCGCACTGCGCACGGGTGTAGTACTTGTAATGTCGTTTATAACCGTTGCGGTAACCGGTTCAATGCACTGCTTTAATGAAATCAACGGCAGAAGTGTCCTGTTTTTGGTGCTTTCGGGTATAGCCACGGGTGCAAGTTGGCTTTGTTATTTTAAAGCACTTTCCGTGGGCGAAGTCAGCGCAGTTGCACCCATAGACAAAATGAGTGCCGTGCTTACGGCAGTTATATGCTTTTTGTTTTTCGGTGAAGACCCGTCACCGCTTAAATGGATATCACTTGGCGTTATCACTGCGGGAACGCTGATGATGTCGGTAAAAAAGAGAGCAAAAGCGAAAAAATATACATATATTCCCTATGCGGTGGCATCGGCGGTATTTGCTTCGCTTAATACCGTGCTTGCCAAAATCGGTGTTGACGGTGTACAGTCGGATACGGCAACTTTTTTGCGTACGGCGATGGTACTTGTTATGGCGTGGACGGTGGTTTTCGTAAAGGGAAAACAGAACGAAGTAAAAAAGATAAACAAAAAAGATATATTTTTTATCTGCCTTTCGGGCATAGCCACAGGTGCAAGTTGGTTGCTTTATTACCGTGCGTTAAAGGAAGGACAGGCATCGGCGGTAGTTTCCATTGATAAATCGAGTATGGTTTTTACCGTGGCGTTTTCCCTTGCGGTTCTAAAAGAAAAAATCGGATTAAAAGAAATCTCGGGACTTTTGCTTACTGTGCTCGGAACGCTGGGTATGACATTTTTATAACTATGAAAGTTTACTTATTTTAACGGATTATGTCAATTATTCGCTTGCTAATATTCTGTTTTGTGGTACAATATGCGAGGTTGAAAAAGGAAGTGTAAAAATGGATTTTGACGTAATGAGTGTACTGTTCGACTGTGCAATCATTTTGATCGCCACAAAGGCATTGGGAATGCTTACCCGTAAACTCGGTTTGCCTCAGGTGGTGGGTATGATTATTGCGGGAATACTTATCGGACCTGCAATATTTTCACAGTTGAATATAGGCTTTTCGGGAATAATCAATCCCAAACCCGTGGAAAAGGAAGTTCTCCACACCTTTTCGCAGATAGGTGTTGTGTTCATTCTGTTTTCAAGCGGACTTGAAACAGATATGCGTGAACTTAAACGAAGCGGTCTTGCTTCAACGCTTATAGCGTTGGCAGGCGTGCTTGTGCCGGTGGCACTGGGAACTCTCGGTGCACTTGCGTTTATGGACGGATTCGGCGACGGTGCAAGCAAGGCTAAACTTATGAATGCACTGTTTGTGGGAATAATTCTTTCGGCTACAAGCGTGGGTATAACGGTTGAAACTTTAAGGGAACTCGGAAAACTCAATACCAAAGTGGGAACAACTGTTTTGAGCGCCGCCATTATCGATGACGTGCTCGGCATTATTGCGCTCAGCATAGTAACGGGACTTAACGGCGGTGGCAATGTTTGGATGACGCTTGTGAAAGCGGTAGGATTTTTTGTGTTCACCGTTGGCGTGGGCATCCTTATGCGTATGCTGTTTAAAAAGTTGGTGCAAATGTATCCCCACAAGCGCAGGACAAGCATTTTTGCGTTGGCAATGTGCTTTATCTACGCATACTGTGCGGAAGAATTTTTCGATATTGCGGCGATAACGGGCGCATATATGGCAGGGCTTATGCTCAGCGGTCTTGACGATACCACTTTCGTGGATAAAAAGGTTATCGTAAGCGGATATATGATTTTCACGCCCATATTCTTTGCCTATATCGGCATAAGTGCCGATTTCTCGCAGGTAACACTCGGTGGAATGCTGTTTGTGCTTGTTTTTGTAGTGCTTGGCATAATCGGCAAGATTTTTGGATGCGGAGGCGTCGCAAAGATATTCGGTTACAGCGGAGCCGATTCGATGACGGTAGGTTGCGGAATGATTGCAAGGGGTGAAGTCGCACTTGCGGTATATTCTGCCGGCAATAGCCTTATTTACCGTGAAA
>CAZBLS010000059.1:0-10341 GCA_964492705.1 uncultured Oscillospiraceae bacterium
TATTATATAACAAATTCGCTGAAAAATCCAGACCTAATTTTAAGTTTTTCTCAAAATTTACAGAAAATTTTCTATATTTTTGTTCAAAAACCGTTATTTTTCTTTTTTCCCGTTCTTAAAACTCTTTTTCAGCATTATCAATCCGAAAACCGTAAGCAAAATTCCGTAAGTTTTATTCAAAATTTCGCCTGAAAAAATTCCGGAAAGCAAACTTCCTGCAACGGCGCCTGCACATCCAAGAGGAATAAACGGCAAAACCTTTTTTATATTCAGTGTACCGTTCTTTTTTGCCGAAATAACCGCACCCACCGAAGCGGGAATATAGGATGCAAGACACACAAATCTTGCTTCTTCAATTCCTATTTCCGTAAAGAACGTAAGTGTGGGTATCAGCACCACACCTCCGCCTAGCCCCATTCCGGCAAGAAGATAAGCAAATATTCCCGATAAAAGAGCAATCAAAAACTTCACAGAAACGTTTTTACCCCCAAAATTATCAGTAATAGGGCAAAGATTTTATCCAAAATGCCTTTTTTTATCTTTTTCATAAAAAAATTGCCCAAAAATCCGCCGATTATTCCGCCCAAGCACACAAAAGGCAAAAAATATACATTTTTAGGCTGTGTGAATACCAAACTGACCGCACATACGGGCAACAGAAAAAACGGCATCGCACCGAACATTTTCTTTTCGTCGGAAAACAGTTTTGAAAAGAGAACGGCGCATACCGCTCCTCCTCCGCAACCGAAAAGTCCGTTCACCGCACCTGATAAAAAAGCAAGAATATACATCGAATTCACCCCGATATTATTCTTGCTTTTTATTTACATTCAATTCGTAATATCTAATTTTTTCTTTCTGTCATCCAATCGGCAAGTTCGGTAAAAAATCTTGCTTCTTCAAACATACTCTTTGCTTTTTCGGCATATTCCTTTGCAAGTTTCTTTGCGCCGTCGAGCCCGTAAATGCTCACAAACGTGGTCTTGCCGTTGCTTTCGTCACTTCCGACGGGCTTACCAAGTTCCTTTTCGTCCCCCTCAACGTCCAAAATATCATCGGTAATTTGAAAGCACATTCCCAAAAGGCGTGCGTATTCTTCAAACTTTTCAACAGTCTCTATGTCCGCACCGGCACACTGTGCCCCTGCTTTTACCGCACCTATAATCATTGCGGCGGTCTTTCTGTCGTGTATATACTCGGCGGTTTCTCTGCCGTAAACCGTGCCGTTATCGGTAACATCGACCCACTGCCCTGCAATCATTCCCTTTACGCCGGCAGCATAGGCAATACTCTTCGCAGCCGAGATTTTCTCCTCTCTGTCCGCACTTTCAAGCATAATTTCAAAGGCATATGACAAAAGTCCGTCACCTGCCAAAATCGCTCTGTCTTCACCGAATTTCTTATGAGAAGTGAGTTTACCTCTGCGGTAATCGTCGTTATCCATTGCAGGCAGATCGTCGTGAATAAGAGAATATGTATGTATGAACTCAATTGCCGTTGCAAAGGGAAGCGCATCTTCAACACTTCCGTTACAGTACTCGTTTACGGCAAGCAACAGTGTGGAGCGAAGTTTCTTTCCTCCTGCGAATACACTGTAAGCCATAGTTTCCCTTAAATTTTCGGGAATTTCAGTGTTTTGGAGATATTCGTGCATTTTTTTATCTGTCAGTTTACCGAATCGTGCAAAAGTATCTAAAAGAAAATCACTCACTTACATCTACCGTCCAATCTTTTTCGCAAATTTCGCCGTTTTCTTTTTTCAGTACGGTTATGCGCTTTTCATATCCGTCAAGCAACGTCCGTGCTCTTAAAGTAAGTCTTGAACCCTGTTCGTACAGTTTAACCGCTTGGTCGAAATCCGTTCCGCTGTTTTCAAGCAGATCAACCGTTTCTTCCAACTTTTTCAGTGTTTCTTCAAGTGTAAGGTTTTCCATTTACTTAACCTCCGCAACTATCTTACCTTTATTTAAAATGATTTTTATCTCTTCGCCTGTTTTTAAATTTGAAGCGTCTTTAACCGTTTTGCCGTCACTGCCCGTAACCACGGCATATCCGCGCTCCAAAACGTTTACGGGATTAAGTGCATCCAACTTTGCGTTCAGCGTACTTATCCGTTTTTCCGCCTCGGAAAGTTTTACCGAAAACCCGTTATTAAGCCGTAAAGAGAGTGTTTTCAGCATTTCGCTTTTTTTGCTCAATATTTTCTCAGGTTCCGAAAAATAGCGCTCATAATTTTCTATCTTCAAACCGCTTTTTTCCAAAAGTGAGGAAATATACGAATTGCAACGGGCAAAAAAGCGTTCCGTATCTTCACAAGCAGTGTAATAGTCAAACGTTGCGATTTCCGCCGCCGCAGAGGGCGTTGGAGCACGCAAATCGGAAACAAAATCGCATATTGTAAAGTCCGTTTCGTGCCCTACTGCGGAAATTACGGGTTTTCGGGCAGAAAAAATTCTGCGAGCAAGGTCTTCATCATTGAAGCAGTGAAGATCTTCCGCCGAACCTCCGCCTCGTGCAACAATTATAACATCAACGTCGTTTATGTTTTCAAGGGCATCTATTCCCGCAATTATCGACCGCGGTGCATCCGGTCCCTGCACCGCAACAGGTGCAAGTACGATACTTACATTGGGGCAACGGCGTTCGGAAACGTTGATAATATCCCTGATCACCGCACCCGTGGGCGAAGTGGCAACACCTATCTTGCGCACGAATTTAGGTATGGGTTTTTTATATTTTCCGTCAAACAGCCCCTCGTCGGCAAGTTTCTTTTTAAGTTCTTCAAACTGCCGATACAGGTCGCCTTCTCCGTCCTTATTAAGTTCCGTAACGTTTAACTGATACTGTCCGTCACGCTCAAAAAGCGTAACTCTTCCCCTTGCGGTTACTTTCATACCATCGGCAGGTTTAAACTTCACGTTATATGAATGGGGCTTAAAAAAAGCACATCTTATCAAGGCATTTTCATCTTTAAGGGAAAAATAAATATGCCCCGATGAATGCAGTTTCACTCCCGAAAGTTCACCCGTTACGGTAATGTCGCCTAAAACCGCATCGTAAGAAAACATCTGTTTTACATATGCGTTTAATTGTGAAACGGTTACGGTCATACTATTCCTGCCGATTTAGCGGTGTTAACCATAAGCATTGCTCTTGTCATAGGTCCCGTTCCGCCGGGATTGGGCGTTATTGCGAAAACTTTTTTCGAAACGTTTTCAAAATCCACATCGCCCACCTGTTTACCGTCAATACGGCTTATGCCTATATCTATTACTACCGCATTTTCTTTAACCATATCGGCTGTTATATAACGCGGTTTGCCCACCGCACTTACAAGCACATCGGCGTGCTTTGTAAATTCAGCCAAGTTTTCCGTTTTGGAATGGCAAACCGTCACGGTAGCGTTTTCATTGAGCAAAAGAAGTGCCATAGGTTTGCCCACATTATTGCTTCTGCCAACAACCACGGCGTTTTTGCCGTTCAAATCTATTCCGCTTGACTTAATAAGTTCCATTGCTCCGGCAGGTGTACAGGAAACAAAACATTCTCTGTTACCCGATGCAACTCCACCCAAGTTAATTTGCGAAAATCCGTCCACGTCTTTTTCGGGAGAAATGCGTTTTACAACTTCATCCTCCGAAAGATGTTTGGGCAATGGGAACTGCACAAGTATGCCGTTTACACTTGTGTCGCCATTGAGTTTATCTATGAGGGAAAGCAGTTCTTCCCTTGACGTATCTTCTTTCAGCCTGTATTCTTCCGAAATTATTCCAACGTCAGCGCAGTCTTTTGTCTTGTTGCGCACATAAATGCAACTTGCAGGGTCTTCACCCACAAGAACAACGGCAAGTTTAACCTGTTTGCCCGATTGGGCAATTTTTTGCTTAATTTCGCTCTTAATCTTCTCGGCGAGAATTTTACCGTCAAGTATCATATTTTTCTCTCCCTGAAAGGAATTTTTTTCTTCCCAAAAGTGCTACGCCTACCGCATTATCCGAACTGTACCGGGGATCTGAAAATTTTATATCGCAAGGCATACCTTTTTTCTTCATAAGTTCGGGCAGTTTTTGCCTTATGTACATACTTGACGAAACTCCACCTGCCATCAGCACTTCGCTTACACCTGCATAGTATGCCGAACCGCCCACCATTTTTGCAAGAGTGCGCACTATCGCCCACATCAAGCCCTCGCAAAGGGCATTTTCGTCGCAACCGGCTTCGTATTCTCTGAGTGCCGCCGCCTCCGTACCAGAAAAACTGCAAGTGTTCATACTTGCGCTTATGGGCAAAAGCAACGGTCCGTTTTTGTTTTCACAGGCACGCCTGTCCACATCTTTACCTGCCGGAAAAGACATTCCCATTTTGACACCTAATCTGTCAATCAACTGCCCTGCGTTTATATCGCTTGAAGAAGCGACTATCTTAACTTTAAAATCACTTTCCGTCTCGTTTACGTGCAACACTTCGGTTGTTCCGCCGGAAAGATGCACGGAAAAGAAATCCTTTGTGTTCATCGGGCATGAATAAAGCGCCGCTTGAATATGCCCCTGCTGATGATCCGTTGCGAAAAGGGGAATGTTAAGCGACATGGCAATAGTTTCGGCAAGCCTGCGCCCCGAATAAAATACGGGCATATACGAATGCCCAAGTCCCCTCGGTTGCGTACTCACGCACACCGCTTTAATATCTCTCGGGTCGATTTTTTCAACTATTTGAGCATAAAGTTCGGGGAAATTATTTACGTGCTTAAAAAAAGCCTCGCTTTGGCGAAGCCCTCTTTCTCCGTCGGCAACGGAAAGTAAACGGCGTGCATTTGCGATAAGTTTGCCGTTTTCGTCAACCGCCGCAACGGATGTGGTATAACAACTTGTATCTATTCCGAGAAAAATCATAAACTTCTTACGTACGCTCCCAAAATGCCGTTAATAAAACCGGGTGACTCCTCACCCGAATATTTTTTTGCAAGTTCGACCGCCTCGTTTATGGCAATGGGAGGTGTTATATCCGTACGGTAAAGTATCTCACAGAGAGCAAGACGCAATAGCGAAAGATCCACCCTGCTCATACGCTCAACAGTCCATCCCTTTGAAAAGGACGATATTATCCCATCAAGTTCCTCTCTGTGCTCACGTACGGTATCCCTTGCCCAATTTATATATTCTATTTTCGCTTCATCGAGATCAATAAAACCGTTTTCTTCTTCAAACAGTCCGCCGAACATTTCCTTTGCCGTATTTGTGCCGAATGTATCTTCAAAAACCAATTTGAACGCAAGTTCACGTGCTTTCGTCCTGAGTGCAGTATTGTTTGCCATAAATCCTCCGTTAAAATCCAATAAAAGAGCGAGGAACTCCCCCGCTCTGTGGGTTATCTGTTTTGTGTTTGAAACGAGTTATCCACCTGTACGGTAACTCTGCTTACTTTAATTCCGCACAGCGTTTCGATATCGCTTTTTACGCTTTGCTGTACCGCCGCCGAAACCTCGGGTATGACTGCATCATAACTCATTGATGCTTTTACCGCTATATCGGCTCCACCCTCGGCAATGGAAGTGCGCACTTTAACTTCACGCACGCTTTCAACCTTTTTAACCGCTTTTACGGCAAGGTCGCTGACGGTATCGATGTTTATGTATATTCCGCCGTCTTGGGTGGAAGCGGCAAGGGTTGCCCCCGCACTTTCCTTTTTAATGCCGACAAACATTGCTCTTACGGCAATAAAAGCAATTACCGAAAGCACACCGCTTATCGCTATTCGCAGGTATACCGAATCTTCGATTCCTTTAAAAACAAGCCAAAGGGACTCCGAATACCAAATAAGTACGCCTGCGCAAACTGAAAGAGAAACTACGAGTAACCCGTAAAATACGAGCAGAAGTCTTTCGGACACTCTCATAAAAATACCGCCTTACTGTTTATCGTCGGTTTTAACGTCAACACCCTGAACATTAACGTTTACGGCGGTAATATGAAGTCCCGTCATACCCTCAACCGCTCTTTTTATGCTTTTTTGTACTTCAAGTGCGACGTCGCTTATTATCGTGCCGTATTTAACGATAAGATTTGCATCTATTACCGCATCTTCACCGCTTATTGTTGCTTTAATTCCCTTTGCAAGGTCTTTTCTTCCCAAAAGTTCGCCAATACCGCTTTTTATTCCTCCGCTCATTCCCGCAACGCCGTCAATTTCGGTAGCGGCAAGACCGGATATTATTGCAATAACGTCTTCCGAATAGGAAACGCTTCCTCCGACTTCGGTTCTGCTTATCATTTCTTTGTTTTCGGACATTTGTTAAGTACCTCCGTTGTCATTTTCTATATTATATCACTTGACAGGCTTTTTTTCAACACTTTTTTTAGTTTTATTTTCCAAAATACTTTTAACCGTTTTCGGCACTTTTATACATACTATTTTCAAAATGCTTACCTCCTTAACAAAAGCAAAGGCGGTAACCCAAAACCGTAAGAATAAAGCCGAGCAAAGCCAGCCAAAATTGCAGTGAAACGTTAAAAAGTATGAGTATTATTCCGCTGATTATAAAGACCCAACCCCAAATATTGCATCCTGCAAAGAATCTTTTCATAAAAAATCCCCCTTTGCCTGATACATAATATACAAAATCGGGAATATGCGTTACAGATTTCTTATATCTTCTATGGCTTTTGCCATATCTTTTGCGGAAAAAACACTGCTTCCGGCAACAAGAACGTTTGCGCCTTTTTCCTTAACAAGATGAGTGTTTTCGCAGTTTATTCCGCCGTCAACTTCAAGCATAATATCCCTGTCGCCGATGATTTTTTTCGCTTTTTCGAGTTTAGAAAGGGTGCTCGGAATAAATTTCTGTCCGCCGAACCCCGGATTAACGCTCATAAGCAACACAAGATCCGCTTCGTCGGCAAGATATTCAAGGGAAGATATATCCGTGCCGGGATTATACGCTATTCCGCTTTTTACACCGAGAGAACGGATATAAGAAAGCGTCCTGTGAGGATGTTTTGAAGCCTCATAATGCACGGTGATTATATCTGCACCCGCTTTTGCGAATTCTTCGGCAAATCTCTCGGGAGCATCTATCATAAGATGCACGTCAAGAGGAAGCCGTGTGTTTCTCTTTACCGCACGTATCATATCCGTGCCGAAAGTAATATTGGGCACAAAAATACCGTCCATAACATCCAAATGAAGCATATCCGCTCCGTTTTTCTCCGCTTCTCTGACCGAATTGCCCATAAAAGCAAAGTCAGCCGCCAAAATACTCGGTGCTATTTTAATCATATCTTCTCCTCCATTTTTCGCATACTTCGGTGAAAGTCTCTACATAGCGTTCGTATCTTTCTCTTGAAAGTTTTCCCTCTTCCACCGCTTTTTTTACGGCACAATCGGGTTCTTTTACGTGATTGCATCCGGAAAATCTGCACCTATTTTCGTACAGACCGTACTCGGTATACAGTGCTTTAAACTCTTCGGGTGACCATACGGGAATTTCCAAAAGGGAAAATCCCGGCGTATCCGCAAACCATTTATTTTCCGCAAAAGGAATAAGTTCCGTGTGACGGGTGGTATGTTTTCCCCTTTCGGTCTTTTTGCTTAATCCGCCCGTCAAAAATGCTTCTCTGCCTAAAATTGCATTGGTAAGGGAAGATTTTCCCACCGCCGACTGTCCGCAAAAGCAGGCAATTCCGTCTTTTATGCCGTTTTTTAACTCTTCCACGCTTTTTACGTCAGCCGAAGACGTAATAAACACCCTTATTCCGCTTTTTTCAAACTGACTTTTCATAGTATCCGCTTCTTTTTCGCCTAAATCCGCCTTATTAATGCAGATTATCGGTTCGATATCAAGCGAACGGCAACGGCAAATAAGTTGGTCGGCAAGTTTAAGGTCGGGATTCGGTTTTTTTACCGCAAGAGTTATTATCAGCGTGTCCACGTTGGCAACCGGCGGACGGACAAGCACATTTTTCCGCTGATAAACTTCGGTTATGCTTACCGTGCCGTTGGCATCAGTTTCTGTCTTGACTCTGTCCCCCGTTACGGGAGTAATATCGCCGTTACGGAATTTTCCCCTTGCCACCGCTTCCACGGTTTTGCCGTCAAGAAAAACCGTGTACTTGCCTGCAATGCATTTTAATATTATTCCCATACTATCCTTCGAGTTTTTCCGCTTTCAAAGTAACTTTTTCAACCCTTTGAGAGCCTCCGTAATTATCACGCTTTATATAAAGTTCAAAAGTAATATCTTCCTGCTGTGCACCCTCGTAAATATAAACTATTTGATTGGTATCACTGTATTTTTTTATATCCAACTGATCGCCCTTATAGTTGTATACGATAAGTTCGTAATTGCCGTTTTCGCCGTTGGGCGAGTCGTATACGTAAGTACACTGATATGCCGCACAGATATAAACCGTATAGTCAACCGTAATCTGCGGTGCCTGTTCGCCCTCAATATACGGATATCTTGTTCCTGCGAGTATGCTCTGTTCGCCTACACCCAATCCGTCGGTAGTATACACTTTTTTCTCGGTGCATTTACCCGGAATAAAACCTGCATTTATAAGCGCCTGTTTGGCATCCTGTGCACTTTTCCCCTTTAAATCGGGTACGACAAGTTCAAGTGTATTAAGATTTCTGATTACCGTAAGAGTAACCGTTGAACCCTCGTCAATGGCGGTACTCATATTGGTCTGCTTAATTACGGTGCCGTCTTCTTTACTTTCGTCTTCAACGTATTCGTACGCCACAAGGAAGCCTTGATTTTTAAGTATCTCCGTTGCCTCATCGCTCTTTTTGCCGATAGTGTTTTCGGGCAAGATCTGTTTCGGTCCCAAACTCAAAACCACGGTAATTTCCGTATTGACCGTAACTTTCGTTCCCTCGCTCGGAAGAGTGCGTATTACCGCACCGCTTGCAACGGTTAAAGAATTTTCCTCTTCGAATTTAAATTTCGAAAACTGCTCTTTCCTTAAAACTGCGGCAGCCGCTTCCTTATTCAGACCAGCCACTATGGGAATTTCGTTTTCGGGATACGATTTATTACCGTTGATAACCGCACTTAAAAACACACCGCAAACAACAAATATCAGCACCGTTGCAATGCAAATTACGGCAATTAACGGTTTTTTGTTACGTGTAGGCTGTTCTTTCGTCTTTTTTACGGGCTCGGAGAAATCGGAAATATTCTTTTTTCTGACAGGTTCATTTGACGGTTCGTTTATCTCAATCTTCGGCTTTTTGGAATTAAGCACCCTAAAACCCTCGGGATTAGCCGAAAAGAGAAGCAAATCTTCCCTTAATTCCGATGCACTCTGATACCTGTTATCGGATTCTTTTTCCATACATTTAAGGATAATATCGTTTATCCCGACAGGCACGTTGGGATTAAGCGTCATAGGTGCTATCGGACGCTGATTTACGTGTTTCATTGCTATTGAAACCGCTTCTTCTCCCTCAAAAGGCACTTTTCCCGTAAACATTTCGTACATAAGCACACCTATTGAATAAATATCCGTGCGCTTATCCACACTCCTGCCCCTTGCCTGCTCGGGCGAAATATAATGTACGCTCCCCACAACGTCTTTTCCGCCCATAGTTCTCGTGGTTTGGGAAAGCATCCTCGCTATACCGAAATCCACAAGTTTTACCGTGCCGTCATTTGAGACGATAACGTTTTGAGGTTTAATATCTCTGTGAATAATGTTGCGCCTGTGAGCGTGCTCCACGCCGGCAACTATCTGCAATGTGTAATCTATCGCCGTCTTAACGGGCACGGGACCGTTTTCGTTTATAATATCTTTTAAAGTTTTTCCGTCAATAAACTCGGTAACCATATACAGCGAATCGTTCCACTGCCCTGCACTGAGTATTCGGCGCACGTTCCTGTGTGACATTTGGGAAAGCGCTTCCGCTTCCATTCTGAAATGGCGTTCGTGTTCTTTTATATCGTCAAGACCGTCTCTTATAACTTTTACGGCAACGGTCTTTCCGTCAGCAAGACGGCGAGCCTTGTAAACTATACTTGTTCCGCCACTTCCGATTTTGGATAAAATTTCATATTTACCGTCGATTATTTCATTTACCATCTAATTAACGCACCCCTCAGTCATTGATAATAAGCACGGAAGTTATATTGTCCCTTCCGCCCGCACTGTTTGCGGCTTTTATCAGTTCGGTAACGCCGTTTTGGGCATTTTCGGCATTTTCAATAATATTTTTAATTTCTTCGTCGCTTATCATACCCGTAAGACCGTCGCTTGCAAGCAAAAGCCTGTCGCCTTTGTTCCACGGGCGCACAAAAACGTCCACGCTTAAAAAGCGTTCCACTCCGATTGCACGGGTAATAAG
>CAZBLS010000060.1:0-10177 GCA_964492705.1 uncultured Oscillospiraceae bacterium
ACCTCCCAATAAGGACTATGACCTTGCCGATTACGTTTTGGGCAAATTTCCGAAAGAAAGCGAAGAAAAAATGGAAAAGGCATTCTGCTTGGCGGCGGAAGCGGCAGAAGAATTTATAGCCGAGGGAATAGATTCGGCTATGTGTAAATATAATAAATCGAGGTAATAATGTTCAAACTGTTCAGAGCACCCCTTGAAAAGGATGCAGATTTCGGCAGGTTGGAAAAAGTCGTCCGAGAGGGGATAAGTCCACTCTCGGTTTTCGGCGTTTCCGACGGTCAAAAAGTTCATATTGCAACGGCGTTAAAGGAAGAACGACCCCTTTTGTATATTGCACAAGGTGCGGTTTCGGCTGAAAAAATCAAAAAGGATATTGAATTTTATACAGGCAAAACTGCGGTTGTTTTCCCCGAACCCGAACAGTTTATCGGTGCTTCCTTTCAAAGCAGTGACAGCGGAAGAAAGCGCATAGAAGCACTTTCCGCCATTCTTGACGGGGCTGACTGTGTTATCGCATCTGCTACGGCGGTTGCTTACGGCACACTTCCTTGCGAAAAACTCCGTTCGTTGCGCAAAAAAATAAACAGGGGCGATAATATTCCCACGGAAGAAATTATGCGCTCCCTTACCGATTGCGGTTATATACCGTCACCTCAAATCGAGGGTAAAGGCGAGTTTTCCGTGCACGGAGGAATAATCGATATTTTTCCGCCGCATATGGAAAATTCGGTGCGTATAGATATGTTCGATACGGAAGTTGAGTCGATCCGTCTTGTTGATCCCGTTTCACAGCGTACGGTGGAAAGAGTAAACGGGATAGAAATTTTGCCCTTGCACGAATCCTGCTGTAACGGAGAGGACAGAATTAACGCATCGAAACTGATAAAAGAGGAAACGGAAAAGTTTGCACGAAACTGCAAAAACAGAGAAAGCGTGATTTCGGCAACGGATACGTTTGTTCCCGTAGCGGAGAGGTTTGCCTGCGGTGCGTACCCTAAAAACGCATCACAGTTTTTGCCCTATGTTTATCCTAAATTTACAGATATTTTGGATTATATGCCTCCCAATACGCTTGTTGTGTGCGATGAACCCCGTATGCTGTCCGAGCGAAGCGAAAATACGGAAAAAGAGTTTTCTCTGACGGTATCGTCGCTTGCACAGGAGGGCAGGGCACTGCCGAGGCACGCAAACGTCTTCGGCGGATTTATGCGCTTTTGGAAGAGAGCGGTTTCTATGCAGACGGTTGCCGTGCAGACGATATCGGGCGCACTGCCCGAGGGAGAGGCGAAAGCGGTATTTACTTTTGACGGAAGAGCGATGCAGTCGTTCCACGGCAAGCCGGAGTTCCTGTTGCAGGAAGTTAAAATGTACCGTAACGCAGGGTACAGGGTTATTCTATGCGCAGGCACCCAAGGCAGACAGGATAGGCTTGAAAGAGAATTTACCGAAAACGGTATAGGCACGCTTCCCTTAAAAAGATACGATGCAAGCATAAACGAGGGACAGATAGGCATAGTTCTCGGCTCTGCCGTGAGGGGATTTGAATATCCCAAATCGAAGTTCGTGCTTATATCGGAAAACGATATTTTCGCATTTGCAAAAGAAAGCCATAAAACACAGGCAAAACGCAGTAAAAACTCAATGGATGCCTTTGTGGAACTTAAAACGGGCGATTGCGTGGTGCACGAAAACAGTGGTATAGGTATCTACGGCGGTATCGTAAAAATAGAAACAGACGGTGTTTTAAGAGATTATATGCTGTTGCAGTACCGTGACGGCGATAAACTTTATGTTCCCGTTGAGCAGATGAACAGGGTACAAAAGTATATTGCTCCCGATGACAATCCGCCAAAACTCAATAAACTCGGCACACAGGATTGGTCTAAAACCAAAGCGAGAGTTAAAAAATCCATAGTGGATATGACGGATAAACTCGTTAAACTCTACCGTGAAAGAGAAAATACCGTAGGTATAGTTTTCGATAAAGATACGCCTTGGCAAAGGGACTTTGAGGAAGATTTCCCATATGAGGAAACGCCGGATCAGTTGCGGTGTATTGCCGAGATAAAAGCGGATATGGAATCGGAAAGGGCAATGGACAGACTGCTTTGCGGTGATGTTGGTTACGGCAAAACGGAAGTTGCTTTGCGTGCCGCTTTTAAGGCGGTTATGAGTGGGAAACAGGCGGCAATTCTTGCGCCAACCACAATCCTTGTGCAGCAACACTACAATACCCTTAAAACGAGGCTTATGAATTTCAGTGCGGTCAGGTGTGATTTTGTTTCCCGTCTTAAACCTGCAAAAGAACAGAAAAAGATACTCGAATCATTGAAAAACGGCGAAACGGATATAATCGTAGGCACACATAGATTGCTTGCAAAAGACGTGCAGTTTAAAAATCTCGGCTTGCTTATCGTCGACGAAGAACAGCGTTTCGGCGTTGCCCATAAAGAAAAAATAAAGCAGTTAAAGACCAATATCGACGTGCTTACTCTGTCTGCAACGCCCATTCCCCGTACGCTCAATATGGCACTTTCGGGAATACGCGATATGTCCCTTTTGGAAACTCCCCCTGCGGAGAGATTTCCCGTGCAGACGTACGTTACGGAGTATTCCGATACGCTTGTTAGGGATGCGATCGTGCGTGAAATGGAAAGGGGCGGACAGGTATATTATCTGTATAACCGAGTAAACGATATCGAATCCGTTGCTATGCGCATAAGAAAACTTGTTCCCGAAGTAAGAATAGGCATAGGTCACGGGCAAATGGAAGAAAAGGTGCTTGACGGAGTAATAAGCGGTTTCTATAACGGGGAATACGACGTGCTTCTGTGCACCACCATAATAGAAAACGGCGTGGATATTCCGGGAGCAAATACCATTATCGTGGAAGATGCCCAAAGATTCGGCCTTTCCCAACTGTATCAGTTGAGGGGGCGTGTAGGCAGGTCAAACAGGATAGCATATGCGTACTTTACGGTTCCCGCAAGGCGGAGCATAGGTGAAGATGCATCAAAACGTCTTGCCGCAATAGAAGAATTTACACAAATGGGTTCGGGCTTTAAAATAGCAATGCGTGACCTTGAAATAAGGGGCGCAGGTAATCTTTTGGGCGGTGAACAGCACGGGCATATGTCAAAGATAGGCTATGACCTTTACTGCCGAATGATAAAGGATACGGTGGACGAATCCTTGGGCAGAAAAAAAGAGGAAGAGAAGAAAGCGACGGCGGAGATAAAACTCGATGCCTATATTTCGGAAAAATATGTGCCCGACGAGGCGGTTAAGTTTGCACTGTACCGTAAAATCTCGGATGTTTGCACAAAGGAAGATGCGGAAGACATCAGGGATGAGATGAGAGACAGGTTCGGCATAATTCCCGAGGAAACCGAAAATCTTATCAGAATTGCATATTTGCGCAGTGTCGCCGCTCTTGCAAACGTAAGCGTTATCCGAGAAGAAAAGGGAAATACCGTACTTTTGATTCCATCACCCGACCTTTCGCAAATATCATATGCCGCAGAAAAGTGCAGAGAAAAATGCAGTATTGCGGCAGGCAATTCTTTTGCCGTTGTGCTTAAAACAAAGGGTATGAGCGGACGGGAAAAACTCGATTTGATTGAAAAATTCCTTGAAAATGCCGTAAAAAGTTGAAAAAACGGTGAAACCGCAAAAAAAGACTTGATATTAACGGCTTTTTAATGTATAATAATTGAGTATTACTACGGAGGTTTTTATTTATGAAAAAATTTATTTCCACCGCATTGGCATGCGTACTCGCATTGGGTATCTTTTCGGGATGCTCACTTGTATCAAAAGATGACGGCAATGTGGTTATCGCAACCGTAAACGGCGTTGCTATACTTAAAGAAGAGTTTGATGAGATCTACAATTACTACTATTATATGTACACCAACTACTATAACGTAGATGCGTCAACCGCAAAAGGCTATCTTGAAAATATGAAAGAGAGTATCCTCAATGACCTTATCGAGCAGGAAGTGCTCAGGCAGAAAGCCGAAGCCGCAGGCTACTTTAACTTTACCGATGAGGAAAGAAAAGAAGCACAGGCAACGATTGACGAAGATAAGGCTTCTTACATAGAAAGTCTTGTTGCGGAATATAAGTCCGCTTTTGAGGGACAGACCGTTAAGGGCAAAAACGAGGGCGAAAGTGACGAAGACTACTTTACCCGTATTGCCACCGAAAAGTATCTTAAAAATCTTCAGGATAACGGCACAAGCGAAGAAGAGATGCTTAAAGAGCAACTTGAAAGCAATGCCATAGAAAAATTTAAGCAGGACCAACTTAAAGACGTTACCGTGCTTGAATCCGACGTTATTACAAGATATAACGAACTTTACGAGAGCCAGAAACAGGAAATTACCACGGATGCACTGTTTGTAAAAGGCTGGAACCAAGGTTACATATCGTCAAGTACTTCTTCCGCAAGCGGAAGCACAACGAGCATTTCCTGCGATCCTATGCTTTATTACCGTGCAGGATATTCGCTTGTTCAGCACATTTTGGTAAAATTCGAAGAGGATGACGAAACTGCTCTTGAAGAATATCAGGAAGATATTGACGAACTTGATACTGAAATCGCAACCCTTGAAAAGAACCTTGAAAGCGAAACCGACGATGCAAAGAAAGCCGATTATCAGTCGCAGATTTCCGCTAAAAAGGCAGAGCGTGATGACAAACAGAATAAGTACGATATTCTGCTTGCTTCCGCAAAAGCAAAAATTCAGGCAAAGACCGATGAAGTTTATAATTCCGTAAAAGACGGCGATGAAGCAAACTTTATTTCAGTTTTGAAAGAAAAGAGCGAAGACCCCGGTATGCAGACCGAAGAAACCGCAAAGAAGGGCTATCTTGTAGGTCCCGAAGACGGTATGGTTGAAGCATTCTCAACTACCGCCAAAGCACTTAATGAGGGTGAAATAAGCGAACCTGTTGCCACGGGTTACGGCTACCATATTATTCGTTGCGTGAAGAAACTTGCCGAGGGTAAAGTTGATTTTGAAAGCGTTAAAGAAGAGTTGACCGAGCAGTTGACAGAGGAAAAGAAAAATACCGAATGGGAAACAATGCTTACACAGTGGACGACCGATGGTACCGTTAAAAAGTACGAGAACAGACTGTAATATTTAAGGTTCGGCTTTTGCCGAACCTTTTTGCCTGTTTTCAGTTTAGACGCATAGGATAAAAAAGTGAGGATATATAAGGGTTTTCGTTTTGAGGTGTACGCACCGATATGGAATTGTATTCCACCGTTCCCGAATAGGGTACGGTAACGGGCATACAGGATGTAACGTAGCATACGGTTATTCCGTCGGCAATGCAAGAGTATACGCTGTCGGTATAGTCGGAAAAACCGTCGGCAAAGTACGAATAATGTACGGCAATCTCAAAAGGCCAAACGGATTCTTCGGGCAGACGCATTTTTGCGCAAAAGGGAAGAGTGAGATTTCCCTCGGCGGTATAACTTGAACCTGAATAAACGTAGGTAAGTTTTCCCGAAAGGTGCAGATTTCCGCTGATATGGGCAAAGTTTTCCGAATAGTGGGGCGTGATATTCAAATCGCTCCCGCTTGCGGTACCCGTTCCGCCGGCGTACAGCGGAGTGATTTCGCTTGAAGTATAGGGGAGAGTTACTTCAAAAGTAAGGCTGTCACGGTCAAGATCGCATCGCACGTTATCAAAAACTCTGTTTGCAAGTATGCATACGGTTTGCTTGTTATCGGTAATTCCGCAGGAATTCATAAATATTCTCCTCAAAAACTTTTTTATCGTTTAAGTATATGCGCTTAGGTCATTTGTTATGCAAAATAAAAATGGCTTTAATTTCCAAAAATGCAAATAAAAACAGTTGTTGACAAAAAAATGTTTTTATTGTAGAATAAAGTAAATCAGTAAAGAATATGGGGGTATTTTCTATGAAAGCGATGGGGATTGTAAGACAGTTCGACGAGTTAGGGCGAATTGTTATCCCGAAAGGAATACGAAAGAGGTTTGATCTTAAAGCAGGCGATCCTGTGGAGATCTACGTTGACGACAACGGCTCTATTATGATGAAAAAGTATGAGCCTGCCTGTATGTTCTGCCAAAGCGTTGATGACGTTGTGGAATTTGAGGGCAAACTTATATGCAAAAACTGCATTTCCAAATTAAGTAACAGTATTAAAAGTGACGGAGAAGAAGACCAAGATGCTTAACAATTTCAGCGAGTACGAAAAGATTATTTGCGATTACGCTACAAAAAATTACCGCCTCTTTTTCAGAGAAAACGGCGGACAGGTAAAACATAAGTTTATCGTTCCCGGCGTATGCTATGCGCAGGAACTTTGGGATTGGGACAGTTGGCTCACGGACTTGGCGTTCGGATATATTACGGATGACGACATCAGCGAATATGAAAAAGGATGTGTACTTAACTTTCTTGAACATATCGAGCCTAACGGTTGGATGCCCATAGTAATTACGCCCGAAAGATGTATGCCTCCCTTTGACGAGAGCGACGTTATAGAGGGTCACACTACAAATTCTCACAAGCCGTGTCTTGCACAGCACGCCCTCTATATCTGCGAAAAACTGGGCGATTATACTTGGCTTGAAAATCATTTTGACGGGTTTGAACAGTATATAAATTTCTATTTTAATAACTGTTTCCACAAAGATACGGGACTTTATTTCTGGCTTGACGACTGCGCTATCGGCGTGGATAACGACCCTTGCACATATTACCGTCCCGACGGAAGTACGGCTTCAATATACCTTAACTGTTTGATGTATAAGGAATTGCTTGCCCTTGGTAAACTTGCTTCAAAATTGAATAAAGACGACGTATATACCGAAAAGGCAGAGCATCTTGCCGATGCAATAAGGGAAAACTGCTGGGATGAGCGTAACGGATTCTTTTACAGCGTGGATATCAATCTTAAACCTATCGGTACAAATTTCCTCCATTCGGGTGCGCCCCGTCATTGGAATTGCTTAATTCAGCGTATTGATGTTTGGACGGGATTTATGCCTCTTTGGGCAGGAATTGCCACGGAAGAGCAGGCAAAGCGTATTGTGGAAGAAAACTACCGCAATACAAGAACGTTTAACGCTCCCGGCGGTATCAGGTCGCTTTCCAAACTTGAAAAGATGTACAAGGTACAGCAGTCGGGTAATCCCTCCTGTTGGCTCGGTCCTATTTGGGGTATTGCAAACTATATGGTGTTTGACGGTCTTCTCAAATACGGATATTTTGACGATGCGGTGGAGATTTGCGAAAAGACGGTAAAACTTTTCGGCGAAGATATCAAGAAAAACGGCGATATGCACGAGTATTACGACCCCGATACTTGCGAGGGCGTACATAATATCGGTTTCCAAAGTTGGAACTTGCTTACCGTGGGTATGGTTAAGTGGTACCGTGAAAACGTTGCAAAATAATTAAATCATAAAACCGAAATTTGCTTAAAAGTAAATTTCGGTTTTTATTTTACTTGTTTATAACAAATATTTGAAAAGCAGTTTTGTATTGCGCTGATTTTGGAAAACGGCAATATAAAAGGGGAAATCAGCTTGCGAAAGATTTGATTGAATAAACGGGAAAATAACGGTTGATTTTTGCATTTTTCGCAAATGAAGTTGAAAGATTGGTTTCATCGGCTTTTTTAATGCGGTTGGAAATATTAAATTCGGATGGGAAGTCCTATTTTACGGCAATTATTTGATATGTAAGCAAAACTCCGTCCGGAATATCGGGAAGCATTTATGTTGATTATTTTGTAATAATTACACTTCATAAATGTCCGACAAAAGTAAACCTGCGAAAAAATTGAATAAATGAAAACGGAAAATCCCCGAATACAGCGAAAACACCGCTTTTTCGGGGATGTAAAGTTTTATTAAGACGTTTTGGCGCAAGATACGGTTTGAATTTCGGTTCGGATTTTCAAAAAAAAACTAAAAATTCACCAAACACAACCCGATAACGCCGACAAAAAGACCGAATAATTTGCGTCTGTCGAGTTTTTCTTTAAAAGCAAAAACCGAACCGATGCAAACGCAAACAATTCCCATACCGTTAAACAGGGGAAATAGAATTACCGAGGGAACGGCAGAGGAAAGACTTGTCATTACGGTACTTATTATGCACAGAGAAACTGCACTTATTGCAGCGGCGGGAAGAATGAACTTGAAGTTTTCTTTTTTGATTTCTTTGGGTTTTATAAAGAAATTCAGTACGGCGAATGCCACGGCGAAAGAATAGAAATTGTAGGCAATTACGCTTTCGTCTTTAAAGCAAAGTCCCATAATCTTTTGCAGGAGCATATTTATTCCGCTTGATAAAAATACAAGAACACCTAAAAGAACTCCGTGCAAATTCATCTTTTTGCTTTCGCTCTTTGCGCTTTTAAGGAAAAACATCGAAACTACGGTGAGTAGCATACCGATAACGGATATTACGCTTAAACGCTCATTCCAAATAATCGCACCGACAATACAGGGAAGTATCATTCCTGCGGAGTGACACAGCGTCATAAAGGATACGGAAGTGGATTCGTATCCTTTAAGCATCGTTGTTTTGTTGATTATGTACAGAATTCCGCAAGTAACACCGCAAATTATGCAACCTGCGGTGAATTTAGGCAGTTTATCGCCTATAAATGCAGGAAGAAGGCACAGTGCGCAAATTAAAAATTTAACGGAGTTGTAGAAAAAACTGTTGCCGTATTTTGATGAAATAAATTTATCGGCAAAAGCGTTTAGTATGTACAGGGGAACACAGGCAATTATGATTAAAATTTCTTTTGTCATAAGGAAATCCCGATAACGTTGTCACTGTTCTTTAAAAGGTCGATCTCACGGGAAGTTTTCTTGCCGTTGTATTCAACTTCAACTTCGTATTTGCCGTAAAAACCTCTGAAAGACGAATTTCCGTTTCCGTCGGCAACAACTTCACCCTCGGTGTGCCAAACGTTTTTAATAAGGTCTTTGATCTTAAAGTATGCAGGCTTCGGTGACATATCAAACCTTAAAAGTCCGCCGTGATAGTAGTTTTCGCCCACGGTCATATCGCCTTGTGTAGCGGCAATTTTATCGGGCGTTGCATCGGCAACATGAGCATAGCCGTCAACCAAGTTCCAATATATTATCTGCTCGGTATTGGGGTGCGAAAACCACAGTGTATACAGATATTCGATTATTTTTGCCTGTATTTCTTCGTCCTCTTTTTCCCAAGAATACGAAGGCACGGTAACTTCGGTTATCTGTAACGGCTTTTTAAGGAGCGAATACATATCCATATGTCGGTACAAATTTTTAGGGTCGAGTAATTTTCTCGTCTGTTCATATTCTTTGTCTTTGGGAATGAAAAGGTGATACTGCATTCCGATTGCATCTACCCTTGCGCCTTTAAGCATATTTGCTTCAATGTATGAATAGTACTTGTCAGTGGTAATACATTTGTCTTCCCAACACAGTCCCGTCCATTCGTTGATGCAAAGTTCGTTGTTGGGAAAATATTTTTCCGCAAGTTTAAAGCAGTATTCCACAAAATCGGGTTCGGTGTAAAGAGCGGTTATGCCCTCGGGCCAATCCATTTCGTTGGTAACTTCGATAGTGGGTATTTTATCGGCATAACGCAGTGCGATCTCACTGAAACGGCGTTCCAGTTCTTTCTTTGCGGTCTCAACGCTTTCGCCGTGCAACCATTGGGGAAACATATGCTCGTATGCAAGGGCGTGTTCACGGGGTTCTATGCCGTGCTTTTCGCAAAATTCCAAGCAAAGGTCGGGCGCAGGTCTGCGGTAAACTTTTTTGCTGTCCTTTTCGTACCGAACAGTGCCTTTTTCGGGTTCCAACGTGTTCCAATAAAAAGGCAGTGTTGCCATATTGAAAACGTCGGCAAAGTATTTTTTGTAATTTCCGTTTTTATCTTCCGTTTCCAATTCGTCAAGCATAAAAATATTTGCGCCGAATTTGAATTGGTGGCTTTTTTGTTTAAAACGGATCTTTGCACCTTTTGCTACGTTGCCGTTTCCGTCGGTTACGGTAAGCGTTGCGGTACCTTTTCTGTTATTTTCAATGCCATCGGCAACAACGGTGCTGTAAAATTCTTTCTGCTGTTCAAACAGCTCTAAAACTTTTTGTCTCTCGCTCATAATATAACTCCTTTTTT
>CAZBLS010000061.1:0-9988 GCA_964492705.1 uncultured Oscillospiraceae bacterium
GAGCATCTGCCTTACAAGCAGAGGGTCATAGGTTCGAGCCCTATTGTTCCCACCAGTGGTCCGGTAGCTCAGCCGGTTAGAGCGCTAGCCTGTCACGCTAGAGGTCGTGGGTTCGATCCCCATCCGGATCGCCAAAAATCCGAAGACGGAAGTCTTCGGATTTTTATTTTTTTTTAAGATTCTTGCGGATATCTTTTGTTCGGCAAAAAGGCTTGTCCGAATTTGACACGGAACGGGGACAGAACGTACCGCAGAGATAAATTGCGCCGTGCAAAATTTGCCCGTTACGAAAAAAATGTACGAAATACCGTTATTATTTTTTGCCTTTTCGCATATCTTTGCAAAAAAGCACGGAGGTGCGAAAATGAAGAAATCGGTTTTTGCATATTTAAAGGGAGTCGGTGCTGCCCTGACTT
This sequence comes from uncultured Oscillospiraceae bacterium, assembly GCA_964492705.1. Lineage (GTDB taxonomy): Bacteria > Bacillota > Clostridia > Christensenellales > QALW01 > UMGS1322. Next base: position 417 of record CAZBLS010000061.1, read on the forward strand.
TTACTTTTCTTGCACTCGCCATTACGGCACTGCTTATAAAAAACGTGAGTTTGGGTTCAAAAGCATTGAGTGGGCTTACGGTTTTTATAAAGGGGGCAAGTATTGCCCTCGGTTCGGCGGTATTTTGCCGCAGTGCGGGTAAAAAGGGTGCCCTTTGCGGTGTTTTGACGGGAGTGACGTATTCTGCGGTAATATCTTTTTCTTCGGTTATGTTTAACGGAGATGCACTGTCTGTGGGGATGGTTACCGATATGGGATTTTCGTCGGTTTTCGGAGCGGTTTTGGGCATAATATGGGTAAATATATTCTCATAGAGCAAAAATCGGGCAATAAAATATGAAAAATAGTAAAAATTTCATTTATGTTGAACGTTCGGTCTTGACGGATTGGACAGTTTCGTATATAATATAGTGGAAAATTTCACAGTATATCAACAAAAAATGTGAATGGAATGAACATCGTAAGGAGAGTAACACCCGATGAAGATAAAAAATCTTATCAGGCTGATCTGCTTGGTACTTGCCGTGGGCATAGTTACGGCAATGGCGTTCAGCGAAATGACAGTGTTTACCACAAAATTTAACAGATGGGACGGCGTTATCAACAAGGATTCCGAATTGGGATACAAGTACGTTGCGTATTACGCACTGTCCGCACCTGTGGGTCAGGAAGAAGGCTATAATGCCGTTACCGTTGCCGGAGAAGCGGTAAAAATATACAAAGCCCGATTTAAGGCAATGGGTTATAACGGAGTAAGCGTGCGCCGTGCGGGAGATACGCTTATAAGAATAGAACTTCCCGGTTCCACATCGGTTTCGGGTCTTGAAGACATACTTGAAAACAGGGGCGTCTTGGAAATTGCCAATGACGATACCACCGTGTTTTCCAATCAGGACGTTAAAAGCGCAAAGATCAAGGGTGCAGACGAAAGCGGTAAAGTTATAGTTGAACTTACCCTTAACAAGGAAGCGAAAGAACGTCTTAAAAACATCACATCCCAAGGCGCATACAGCCTTAAAGTGAAAATGGATACAAATGCGGTAACCGGTACCATAAGCGGAAGTGAAGTTATTAAGGACGGCAAACTTCAAATTTCATTCTCTTCGTCAAGTGATGCGGTTGCTCTTGCTTACTGCGTTGATTCGGGGGCAATAGCAGGCAAGATAACAGCCGAGAGCGATATGGGCGTTTTACTTTCGCCTACCGCAGGAGAAAAAGCCGTTGAGGTACTCGGTGTTGCGGCACTTGTTATCTTCGTTCTTGCGGCTGTATACTATATCGTAGCATACAAACTTCTCGGAGTGGCGGCAACGCTTTCCACTTTTGTTGCATACCTTGCACTTGAATTCTTCTCTGCAACGTTCTCTTGGTTCACAGCCGATTTTTTCGGTGTGGCAGGTCTCGGTACAGCGATGTTGCTTACGGTTATGCTTCATATCTACGTACTTAATAAAATTTCCGATAAATATGCAAAAGGCAAAAACTTTGCCGATTCTCTTGACGGCGGTGTGGAAGATGCGAAAAATACCGTCATCGAAGTAGGATGTGTGGCGGTTATAGTAGGCTTGGGTCTTTGGCTTTCAACTGCTCCCGTTAAGAACTTCGGTATGGCACTTCTCGGCGGAGGCGTAATCTCGGCAGTTACATCACTGCTTCTTACAAGGCATATCGCCAAACTTATTGAGGGTGCTTGGTCGGTAAAACCCTCTGCATTCGGATTAAAGAGGGGTGAGTAATATGAAAAACGCAAAACTTACGGTAATAATATCGGTTGTTCTGGCGGTAGTGTTGCTTGCCTGCGCATTCGTTTTCAAATTTGAGCGTGACCTTGAAACAGGATGGACAAATCTTATCCGTGTGGAACTTAACGAAGAATTCAACGCTTCCGACGTGGAAGAAATAATGAAAGAAGCCGGAGCGAAAGACGCAGCGGTTCAGTCACAGATCGAACTTTCCTCCCGTACGGAATATAAGAATAAGACACGTGCGGTAATTTACTTCTCTGCGGATGAGCCGAAAGCTGTGTTTGAAAAAGCGGAGCAGTTGCTCGGCGATAAGTATTTCGTTAAATACAGTGGTGTGCTCTATGAACTTTCCGGCACGCAGACATATGTTGAACTTTTGGATATGTGGCCCGTACTTATCGTGTTTGCGGTGTTGCTTGCATATATAGCCATCCGTTTCGGTGTTTCAACGTTGGTAACGTCATTGGTTAGCACTCTTTCGGCAACTTTTGCGGTAGCCGGTATTATATCCGTTACGGGTATGCAGGTAGGTAATTATACGGTACCTGCAATAGTAACTTCCGCAGGAATTATGCTTATGCTCAATGTTGTATTTGCACTTATCGGCAAAGAAAACGCAAAGCACGTAGACGGCAAAATGCAGGCTTTTTCCGCAAGCGTAAAGAGTATGAACGTATTTACGGCAGTGATAAGTGCCTGTGCGATTGCGGCACTTGTTGCGGTACTTATTTTAGGCGGAGTGATACTCGAAAAATTTGCGGTTACGTTCATTGCCGTTACGGCGGTGGATGCGGCTGCGGCACTTTTCTTAATGCCTGCCCTTACGGGACTTTCCGTTAAGGAAAAATAAAGCAAAGAGATTTCATTACTCCCATCTGCAACCTACGGATGGGAGTTTTGCGTCATATAAGACGCCCGATAAATGCGGACGTCTTACGTTGTATACGGAGGATATATGCCACTTGTACTTAAACCGGGCAAACGTGCATCGGAGATAGATCTGTCTTCGGCAAGAAAATTGGCAGAACAACTTAATACGGATCTTCTTACCGCACGGATACTCATAAGCCGAGGTTTTACGGAAAAAGAACAGTGCGAGCGGTTTTTTTATCCCGATGAAAGCGAACTCCTTGATCCGTTCGGAATGATGAATATGGATAGGGTCGTTTCGGCAATAAAGCGCATTAAGGAAACAAACGGAAAAATAACCGTATACGGTGATTACGACGTAGACGGTATTTCGGCGGTAACCGTGCTGTGCACGGCACTTAAACGTTTCGGAGTGAACAGTGACTTTTATATTCCGTCCCGTACTCGTGAGGGTTACGGTCTTAACGAAAATGCACTGACGGAGATATTCGAAAACGGCACAGATGCGGTTATTACCGTGGATTGCGGCATATCTTCGGCGGAACTTATAAAAAAGTTTACGGATTCGGGAAAGGAAATAATCGTTACCGATCACCACAGTATAGGCGGAAAGATACCCGAATGTACAGTGCTTAAACCCGGTCAGCCCGGTGACGGATATTTAAATCCGTATCTGTGCGGAGCGGGAGTTGCATTTAAAGTAGCCTGCGCCCTTTTGGGTGACGGGGCAAAGGATCTGGTCGATATTGCCTGTGTTGCCACTGTGGCGGACGTTGTTCCACTGAAAGGCGAAAACAGGTATATCGTAAAAAAAGGATTGGAAATGCTCAATTCTTCCCCGCGGGAATGCTATAAAGCACTGCTTAAAGAATCGGGATTTGAGGGAGAGATCACTGCACAGACGGTGGGATTTTCCATAGCACCGAGGATAAATGCGGCAGGAAGAATGGCGGAAGCAAGTGTGGCACTTGACTTAATGCTCGGCACCGGCGAGACCGTTGTAAATGCTTCAAAGGAACTGTGCAACCTTAATTCTTTAAGGCAGAGCAGGGAAAAAGAAGTAATGGCAATGGCAGAAGAGTTTATAAAAGAGCGTTTGCTGACGGCTGAACACAAAGTACTTACCGTTTGGGGTGAGGGCTGGGACGAGGGTGTAATAGGCATTTGCGCCGCAAGACTTACGGAAAAATATAAGCGACCCTGTATAGTTTTTTCCTGTAAGGGCAATGTGGCAAAAGGCTCGGGCAGAAGCGTTGAGGGTGTAAATCTTTTCGAACTGCTTACCTTGGCAAAAGACTGCCTGTTGGGATACGGCGGTCACAGTGCCGCGGCAGGTATGAGTGCCGAAGTATCGCGCCTTGAAGAACTTTCGGTTAAACTTGATATTCTCCTCCGTGATAATTATGACCTTAAAAATCTTTATCCTACGGCAACTTATGACGTTAAAGCGAAATTAAGCGAGATAACCCTTGATTTTACCGAAAGATTAAAATTATTTCAGCCTTGCGGTTGCGGTTGCGGTGAAGTGACACTGCGTTTGGATAACGCATATTTCGGCAGCGTAAAAAAGATCGGTGCGGAGAAAAATCATCTTAAACTGACATTGCGTGACGGCAGCGGACAGATTTCGGCTACGGCATTTAATTACGCAAAACATTCCTGCGATTATTTTGAAAACGTGCCTGTAAGCGTAGTTGTCCGCCCCGAAAAGAACGTTTGGCAGGGCAAGGTTTCGGTGGATCTGAAAATAGAAAACGCAAGGTTTGCGGAAAATATAAATCCTCGTAATTCCGCCGAAATGCTTACGGCGTGCTTTTATGCAAGGCTTGCGGAAACGGGCGAAAGACCGAACGTCAGTGTAATAGAAAGTTCGGAAGAACTTGCATATATGATATCCCAATGGGAGAGCGACGATATTTCGGGCACGCTTGTACTTTGCGACCACCCCGAGTATTCGGCAGGATTTGTTGCACTTTCAGGCGAAGAGTTTCCCCGATTTGATATTTCCTACCGAACACCCCTTGATAAAAATAACGGATTTAATTCCGCAGTTTTTGCCCTTGATACGGAAAAAGCGGATCTGAGTAAATATAAGAGAATTGTTTTTTATGACCTGTTAAATACGCAATATGCGGGTAAAATAAAAGAGATGGCACCCGATGCAGAACTTTATGCCCTTAAATGCGGAAAAGAACTGTTTTCATCGATATTTGAAGAATATAAAGATATTTCAAGGGACGGTATGATGCTTGCGTACAAATCACTGTGCGAGTGCGAGGGCGCATCGGGCGGAAAACTTGAAGTTATAAGCGAAATCTCACAGCGTAAACAGGTGAATATGCCTCTTTTGACCGTGGCACTTGAAACGTTCTGTCAGTTGGGATTTATGTCTTTTGACGGAATTTTGAAAATAAACAGGGGAGCGCAAAAGCGTGACCTTAAAGAAAGTAAGTTTTATACGGGGTTACTGTCGTGTTTGCAGAGCAAGATGTAAAAAAAGAAAAACTGCTTGAACAGATAAAGCAATATCCTCCGCAGGAACGGGAGATTATAGAAAAAGCGCTGACCGTGGCTGAAAACGCACACGAGGGTCAGTTGCGTGAATCGGGAGAAAAATACGTGACCCACCCCGAAAGCGTTGCATCCGTACTTGCCGAGATGAATATGGATTGGCAAGCGGTGGCGGCGGCACTTTTGCACGACGTGGTGGAGGATACTTCCCTTACCCAAGAGTACATTAACGAAAATTTCGGCACGGAAGTTGGCGAAATTGTCAAGGGTGTAACAAAACTCAATAAAATTCAGTTTGCGTCAAAAGAGGAAGCACAGGCGGAAAACCTGCGCAAGATGTTCCTTGCAATGGCGCACGATATCAGGGTCATTCTTGTAAAACTTGCCGACAGATTGCATAATATGGAAACGCTTTCTTCATGTGAAGAAGCAAAACAGCGCAGAATTGCCAAGGAAACGCTTGATATTTATGCTCCCCTTGCCAACAGGCTCGGTATTTATCAAATAAAATGGAGGCTTGAAGACCTAAGCCTTAAATATTTGGAGCCCGTTGCTTACAGGTATATTGAAGAAACCATAAGCGAGGGTAGGGAAGAACGGGAAAAAGCCATTGAGGAGATTACGGCAACTATAAATAAGCGCTTGGCGGAAAATTCAATACCCGTTGTAAAAGTTTACGGCAGACCCAAACACTATTATAGTATCTACCGTAAAATGCGCCGTCAGAACAGCGATAATTTAGATAATATTTACGATTTAAGCGCTGTCAGGATAATCGTGCCATCCGTAAGATACTGCTACGAGGCACTGGGTGCAATGCACAGCGAATTTTCGCCTATGCCGGGTAGGTTTAAGGATTATATCGCAATGCCCAAGGCGAATATGTATCAGTCATTGCATACCACGGTAATTGACAGGAACGGAAAAACTTTCGAGATACAGATACGTACAGAAGAAATGCACAATACTGCCGAATACGGTATTGCGGCACATTGGAAGTACAAAGAGGGCGGAGGACAGGTAACTTCGGGAGAAGAAAAACTTTCGTGGCTTCGCAAAATGATGGACTTTGAGCATGAGGCAAAGGACAGTGCCGAGTTTATCGACGTGGTTAAAACCGAACTTTTTAACGACGAAGTATTCGTTTTCACTCCAAAAGGCGACGTTAAAAGTCTGCCTATGGGCGCAACACCTCTTGATTTTGCCTATGCTGTGCATTCTTCCGTAGGGCACAGGTGTATCGGCGCAAAGGTCAACGGAAGAATAGTCAATATCGATGCAAAACTTAAAAACGGCGATATTATCGAGGTGCTTACCGCATCGGTAACGTCGGGTCACGGACCCAGCAGAGACTGGCTTAATATCGTGCATACCAATGAGGCTAAAAGCAAGATAAGGGCGTGGTTCAAAAAGGAACAGCGTGAGGAAAACATTGAAAAAGGCAAAGATATTCTTGTGGGTGAAGCAAAAAGGCTTGGGTATTCACTGCCCACTCTTATGCGCACCGAATGGCTTGAACCGATATTCAAGAGGTACAAGATACAGTCAATGGATGAACTTTACGCATCGGTGGGTTACGGCGGACTGCGAGTACACCAACTTTTGCCGAAACTCGTGGAAGAATACAAAAAGAGTATTCACGTTGCCGAAACCGAGCAGAAAAAACAGCAGACCGAAAAGAAAAAGATAAAGAGCAATAACGGCGTAATAGTCAGGGGCGAAAGTAATATGCTTGTAAGGTTTGCCCGTTGCTGTTCGCCTGTGCCCGGTGACGATATAATAGGATATATCACAAGGGGACGCGGCGTTTCGGTACACAGGCGTGACTGCGTTAATATAGGCGCATTTGAAAGAGAGAGAGAAATAGCGGTTGCGTGGGACGGAGATACCGCAACGGATTACGTTGCAAATATTCTTTTGCGTTCTTATGACAGGACGGGTATGATGATAGAAGTATCCAATTGCGTTTACAACAACAAATCGGATATTGCTTCACTTAACGTTTCCACCAAGGACGGCACCGCAACAATAAATTTAGGTGTCCGTCTGACGGGAACGGAACAGATGGACGAGATAATAAAGGATCTTAAAAAGATTCAGGGCGTGTTTGAAGTGCACAGGGTAAACAATTAGGAGAGAATAATGAAAATAATCACGTTTCCCGTGGGGGAATTAGGCGTAAATACGTATATAATAAGCGGAGACGGCACGGGATGTGCGGTGATAGATCCGGGCGGAGATGCGCAAAAAATAAAAAACGCACTTGCCGAAAACGGACTTGTTGCTCGGTGTATACTGCTTACACACGGTCATTTTGACCATATAGGCGCAGTGGCTGAACTTAAAAGAGGGGGCATACCCGTATATATTTCCGCACAGGACAAAGATATGCTTGACGATGACGTGAAAAATATGGCAAAGCCTTTTAATATGACGGTGGAACACCCCACTGCCGACGTGTTTGTCGGTGACGGCGACGTTATCTCCGTTGCAGATCTTGAAATTAAGGTTATCGCAACACCCGGTCACACTCCGGGGGGAGTTTGCTATCTTGCGGAAGATAACCTGTTTTCGGGCGATACGCTTTTTGCCCACAGCGTGGGCAGGTGTGACCACCCCGGCGGAAATCATCTGTTGCTTATCCGTTCCGTAAAGGAAAAACTCCTTTGTTTGCCTGCGGAAACAAAAGTCTATCCCGGACACGGGCACGCTACGGATATAGGCACTGAAAAAAGATTTAATCCTTTTCTTACTTGCGGTGACGGATATGAAACTTAAAAGCAACTGTTCGGAATTTTACAACGATATAAGTGAGAGCATCCGTGCTTTTGAGGAAGTTGACAGGATAGAGGAAACGGAAGAAAATGCGGATATAACGGTTATAAAAACAACGGAAGAAAATAAAGTAAGCGCCGTTTGCGTTTACGGTGATGCTCGCGGCGAGTGTTCCGACAGTATTCCTAATACCGAAACCGAAGCCAAACGCACCGAAAAGCGTTGCGTAAAACTTGCGGTGTACCGCTGTATGAAAGAAAAAACGGGCAAAAATCTGCCTTGGGGTTCGCTTACGGGCATTCGCCCCACAAAACTTTTGCGTGAATTCGGAGGAGACAGGGAAGTGCTTGAAAAAGTATACGATCTTCCCAAGGAAAAAACGGAACTTCTTGAAAAAGTTTGCAATAATCAAAAGGAGTATTTTAATTTGCCCGAGGGCGATATAGATATCTACGTGGGTATACCTTTTTGCCGTACACGTTGCTCCTACTGTTCCTTTTCGTCAACGGATTCGGTAAAGGGCGAAAAACTTATGCGTCCCTATGTGGACGCTCTTGTGCGTGAAATAAAGGAAACTTCACTTCTTTTAAATAAACTCGGTAAGCGCATACGGTGCGTGTATATCGGAGGAGGTACGCCTACCGCACTGCCCGATGGTATGTTTGCCGAAATGATGGAAGCGGTAAGCGAAAACTTTAAGCCCTATCTTGAATTTACCGTTGAGGCCGGCAGACCGGATACAATAAACGTTTTCAAACTTCAAAAAATGAAAGATTGTAACGTAGATAGGATAAGCATAAATCCTCAAAGTATGAATGAGGAAACACTTAAAAAGATAGGAAGAAGTCACAGTCCCGAGGAAATAGTAAAGTGCTTTGAAGATGCGAGGAAGATAGGTTTTAAAACGGTAAACGCAGACCTTATTGCAGGCTTGCCCGATGAAACCGAGGATGAATTCTTCAATACTCTTTCCCGTGTGCTTGAACTTGAACCGGAAAATATCACCGTACATACTCTTGCATTAAAGCGAGGTTCGGTTCTTTTTGAAAAAGGTTACCGCCCGGACAACGGCGAAAACGTGCGCAAAATGGTAGAGGGTGCATATGTGCGTTTAAGTGAAAGAGGATACGAACCGTATTATCTCTATCGGCAAAAGTATATGACGGGCAATTTTGAAAATATCGGTTATACGTTAAAAGGGCATACGGGCGTATACAATATAGATATTATGGAAGAAACGGCGGATATTATCGCTCTCGGGTGCGGTGCGGTCTCAAAAGCCGTTAAAGGCGACAGGATAGAAAGAGCCTTTAACTTTAAAAGTATTTACGAATACAACAGCCGTATTGAAGAGTGCATAGAAAGAAAAAAACTGCTGTTTGAAGATAGTATTTGACACAGACAGGAAAACAAACTATAATCATATAATAAAAATTCAGGAGATATTTTATGCTTACACAGGCACCGAAAGGGACAAAAGACGTAACGCCTTACGAATCGTACAAATGGCACTACGTTGAAAATATAATGCGTGAAATGACCGCAAGGAGCGGTTACAGGGAAATAAGAACTCCGGGGTTTGAACACACGGAACTGTTTTTGAGAGGCGTGGGCGATACCACGGACGTGGTTCAAAAGGAAATGTATACTTTCCTTGATAAGGGAGACAGA
>CAZBLS010000062.1:0-8576 GCA_964492705.1 uncultured Oscillospiraceae bacterium
CTGTTAAAGCGGCTACCGAAGCAGGTTCAAACGCCGCAGCTCGCTTGGGCGAAGTAGTTGCAACTCACGTAATTCCCCGTCCTCACGGCGACGTTGAGAAAATTCTTCCCAAGATTTAAGAGGTAAAATATGAATTCTTTGGGGCTGATAGAGGTACAGACCGTTGCGGCGGCAATAGACGCACTTGATATTATGTGCAAAACTGCCGACGTTGAGTTTGTAACTTGGGAGCGTCGTTTAGGCGGTAGGCTCGTTACGGTAATCGTTACGGGTTCGGTTTCGTCGGTGACGCAGGCTGTGGAGGCGGCAAATGAAAAATGCATAGTGCCCCTTGCGGCATATGCGGTTATTGCCAACCCCCATGAAGAAACTGAACGGATACTCGAACTTTCGGCATCGAGAACCCGACGCACTTATGAAGAGCGATTAAAAAGTGCCGAAAACGAAAAATACCTGCAAGAGGTTTAAAAGGACGGTATAAATTATGGCAACCGAAAAGAAACCCGCAGAAAAAAAGACCGCTACACGTAAAAGCACCGCAACTACTGCGGCAAGCAGGGCGGCTGCTCGTGTGGCAAAAACAGCCGTAAGCGAAACGGAAACGGCGGTAAATAAGCCTGTTAAGGAGGAAAAAAAGATGACTCAGGAAGCACTTGGAATGGTAGAGACCAGAGGCCTTGTAGCGGCTATCGAAGCAGCCGATGCTATGGTTAAAGCGGCAAACGTAGTACTTATCGGTACCGAGAAGATCGGTAGCGGACTTGTATCCGTTATGGTACGCGGTGACGTAGGCGCTGTTAAAGCGGCTACCGAAGCAGGTTCAAATGCGGCATCACGCTTGGGCGAAGTAGTTGCAACTCACGTAATTCCCCGTCCTCACGGCGATGTTGAAAAAATACTTCCCGCACTTAAATAAGTAATTTTATAAGGAGGATAATCAAATGTCAAACGAAGCACTCGGAATGGTAGAGACCAGAGGTCTTGTAGCGGCTATCGAAGCGGCTGATGCAATGGTTAAAGCGGCAAACGTAGTACTTATCGGCACAGAGAAGATCGGTAGCGGACTTGTATCCGTTATGGTACGCGGTGACGTCGGAGCAGTTAAATCGGCAACGGAAGCAGGCTCAAATGCGGCTTCACGCTTGGGCGAAGTAGTTGCAACTCACGTAATTCCCCGTCCTCACTGTGACGTTGAGAAGATACTTCCGTCAATTAAGTAATTATTTCGGGCACGGCGGTGCTTAAACGCACCGCCGAACTAACCGAAACAGGGGAAAAATATGATTGTTGGTAAAGTTGTTGGCAGCGTTGTTGCCACAAGAAAAAACGAAAAACTGCTTGGCAGTAAGTTTATGATAGTTGAACCTTTCCAAGGAAAGGGCGAAAAGTTGGTTGCAGTCGATAACGTGGGTGCAGGTATAGGCGAGGTAGTTCTTGTTTGTACGGGCAGTTCGGCACGTGTCGGATGCGATATGGAAAATGCCCCCATTGATGCGGCGATAGTAGGTATTGTCGATAACTCAATAGGGCTTGACGAATAAAGGTTTATTATGAATATTACAGAACTTTCTTCAATAATGAAGGAGGCGGGTATTGTCGGTGCCGGCGGTGCCGGATTCCCCTCCTACGCAAAATTAAATGAAAAGGCTGATACTATAATTCTCAACTGTGCCGAATGTGAGCCTCTTTTGAAACTCCACAGGCAGGTTATGGCAAAGTACGCCAATGAGATTCTTTATGCTTTGCACGAAGTTGCCGTTGCGGTAAATGCCGAGAATATTATAATTGCAATTAAGCCTAACTACACAAAGGCTATTGCGGCAATCGAACAGGTATTGCCTGCATATGCGGATAAAAACGCGCGCATAGGGCTTCTTCCTCCCGTATATCCCTCGGGTGACGAAGTTATTACTATATACGAAGTAACCGGAAGAATCGTTCCTCCGGGAAAACTTCCCATAGAAGTGGGATGTATAGTTTATAACGTTGAAACTATGATGAACACTTACTTTGCACTTACCGAGAACCGTCCCGTTACTCACAAGTACTGCACGGTTACGGGTGCCGTTAAGAATCCCACTACGCTTAAATTGCCTTTGGGTATGCAGGTGTCCGAGGTGCTTGCGCTTGCCGGCGGAACTACCGTTGATGAATATGAAATCGTTTCCGGCGGTCCTATGACAGGTAGGCTTTGCACCGAGTATGACGTGGTTACAAAGACGAGCAATGCATATATCGTTCTTCCCAAAAACCATTACGTTGTACAGAGAAAGAAGATTAAAAACAAAGTAGCGGTAAACAGAGCGATGTCGGCTTGCTGTCATTGCAATACCTGTACCGAACTTTGTTCCCGACATCTTTTGGGATATCCAATCAACCCTTCAAAGTTTATGAATGCTCTTTCGGCAGGTGCAACGGGCGATATCGAACCGTATATAAATACGTTCTTCTGCTCTGCTTGCGGTCTTTGTGAAATGTATTCGTGCTTCCAAGGTTTGAGCGCACAAAGTCTTATCAGCGTATTTAAGGGCGGTTTGCGTAAAAACGGTGTTAAAATGCCCGAAGTTACGCTTGCTCCTGTTGACCCCATAAGAACGGAAAAACTTGTTTCCCACAAACGTCTTACGGCAAGGCTCGGGCTTACCGAGTATAACAAAAATGCCGACCTTGACGAAAAGGAAATCAAACCTCAGTCGGTTAAGATTTTGCTTTCGCAGCACATCGGTGCACCTGCCGAAGCGACGGTTGCACAGGGCGATAAAGTAGAAGCAGGTCAGGCAATAGCCAAAGCACAGGATGGTAAGTTGGGTGTAAATATCCATACTCCTTTTGCAGGCACCGTTGCCGAAGTAACGGATAAATACGTAAAAGTAACACTCTGAAAGGAAGACGTTGTAAATGAGTAAAGCATTAGGTATGGCTGAATTTTCAACAGTTTCGGCAGGTATAAAGGGTGCCGATCTTATGATCAAAACCGCAGAAGTTGAAGTAATTGAGAGCGCAACGGTTTGCCCGGGTAAATATATAGTAATTATTGCAGGCGAACTCAGTGCCGTTAAAGCATCGGTTGAAGCCGCAAAAGCGGATAACGGCAGTAAAGTTATAGATACTTTCGTGCTGGGCAATCCTCACGATTCGGTTTTTCCCGCAATTTACGGTACATCTCATCCCGAAAACGTTCAGGCATTGGGCGTTATGGAGAGCTTTTCGGCGGCAACTGCAATAGTTGCGGCTGATGCGGCGGCAAAAACCGCTATGGTAGAACTTATCGAACTCCGTCTTTGCAGAGGTATGTGCGGTAAATCCTATATGCTTCTTACCGGTAGCGTTTCGGCGGTTTCGGCTGCTATCGAGCGTGCCGTTACGGAAGCAGGCGAAAGAGGAATGCTTCTTGATTCCTCGGTAATTCCCAACCCCGACAAGAAACTTTGGGATTCTATTATGTAATTTGCAGGTGAAAAAATGCTGGCGATAGAGCGCAGAAATGCGATCCTTACCAAACTTTCCGCAGAGGGAAAAGTTCTTGTTTCGGATCTCGCAAAGGAATTTTCCGTTACGGAAGAAACCATTCGCAGAGATCTTGAAAAACTGGATAATGACGGTTTGGCACGCAAAACTTACGGCGGTGCGGTTAAAAACGAAAGTTTGAATATCGACTTGCCCTTTCACGTGAGAAAACAGACCAACGTGGAAAGCAAACAGCAGATAGCCGCTCTTATCGGCGAAATGATAAACGACGGCGACTATATTATGCTTGATGCCAGCACCACCGCTCTTTGTGTAATAAAAAATATAATTCACAAAAAAAATATTACCTTGATAACCAACAGCATTGAAATTCTTATTGAATTGTGCAATAAACCGGGATGGAATGTGCTTTCTACGGGCGGTACACTTAAAGAGGGCGGTCTTTCTCTTGTAGGTTATCAGGCTGAAAAAATGATATCAGGTTTCCACGTTGATATCGCCATTTGTTCCTGTAAAGGCATTGATGAAGTCAACGGGATAACCGATTCAAACGAACGGGATGCCGAAATCAAAAAGGCGTTTTACCGTTCGGCAAACAAGCGAGTGCTTGCAGTTGACTCGTCAAAATTCGACCGTGCTTCCTTTGTAAAAGTGTGCGGATATAATGAGATTGACGTGGTCGTTACCGAAAAATATCCCGGTGAACAGTGGAGCGAACGGCTCGAACGAAACGGGATTGAACTTATTAACGGATGAGTTTCGGAGGAATAAAAAATGGCTGATTTAAGACAGGATCAGATCGAAGCAATCGTCAGACAAGTGCTTTCCAACGTGGGTGGTGCAAAGAAAAATGACGAAGTAAAAGCACCTCAAAATAACTATTCGTCTACGGAGTATAACGGTAGAAAATTAGTAGGCATATATTCCGATATGAACGAGGCGATTTCCGCCGCACAGGACGGATATAAAGCCGTGCGCTCTATGTCGGTTGAACAGAGAGAGCGTATTATAACCGCTATTAGGGAACTTACACGCAAAGAAGCGGGTATTCTTGCCGAAATGGGTGTTAAGGAAACCGGTATGGGTAAAATCGAGCACAAAAGGCTTAAACATATCCTTGTTGCCGATAAAACTCCCGGCACGGAAGATATCGTTTCGGAAGCGAAAACAGGCGATAACGGCTTGACACTTGTTGAAATGGCTCCGTTCGGTGTTGTCGGAGCGATTACACCCTCAACAAACCCCTCGGAAACGGTAATTTGCAACAGTATAGGTATGATTGCCGCAGGAAACGGTGTTGTTTTCAATCCTCATCCGGGTGCAATCTGCACTTCAAATTATGCGGTTGACCTTGTAAACCGTGCGTGCTTCTCTGCCGGCGGACCGAAAGTCCTTGTGGCATCAATGGATAAACCCACTCTTGATTCGGCACAGATTATGTATACTCATCCTGCTATCAGGTTGCTCGTTTGCACAGGTGGACCCGGCGTTGTCCGTGCGGTTCTTTCATCCGGCAAAAAGGCAATAGGTGCAGGAGCAGGCAATCCTCCCGTAATTGTGGACGATACCGCAGATATAGTTAAAGCAGGTAAAGATATTATCGACGGATGTACCTTTGATAACAACTTGCCCTGTATTGCCGAAAAAGAAGTTTTCGCATTTAAAAATATAAAAGATAAACTTATTTCCGAAATGCTTAAAAACGGTGCATACCTTATAAGCAAAGAAGAAGCAGATGCGCTTGTTAAAATAGTTTTAGCGGAAGTTACAGATAAAAAGACAGGCAAAACAAAAATTACCGTAAACCGCAAGTGCGTGGGCAGAGATGCTTCGGTAATATATGCAATGCTCGGCAACGGCAAGTCACTGCCATCGGGCGTAAGATGCCTTATTTGTGAAACCGAGTTCGAACATCCTTTTGTTCAGCAGGAACTTATGATGCCCATTTTGCCTATCGTTTCGGTGGACAACATCGACGAAGCGGTGGATCTGGCTGTTAAGGCAGAGCACGGCAACAGGCACACGGCACATATGCATTCGAAAAATATAGATAATCTCACAAAATTTGCTTCCGCTGTTGAAACCACAATATTTGTTAAAAATGCACCGAGTTATGCAGGTATCGGCTTTGGCGGAGAGGGTCATACCACCTTTACCATTGCAGGTCCCACAGGCGAGGGTCTTACGAGTGCAAGGAGTTTCACAAGAAAACGCCGTTGCGTTATGGCGGACAGTTTTAGGATAATCTGAGGAGTAAGGTTATGAATATTGATATTCAGGCTGTTACGGAAGCAGTATTAAAAGCAGTTAATGCGGAGTTAAATTCCGCAAAAGGAGATATTCCCGTAGGTGTATCCAACAGGCACATTCATCTGTCAGCTCAGGACGTGGAAAAACTTTTCGGCGCAGGATATGAACTTACTCCTTTAAAAGATCTTTCACAACCGGGGCAGTATGCTTGCAAGGAAACGCTTACAATTATAGGTCCGTCTCTCCGACCTATTGAAAATGTAAGGGTATTGGGTCCTGTAAGGAAAAATTCCCAAGTTGAAATTTCACGTACGGATTCTTTTACGCTTAAAGTTAAACCTCCCGTTAGGGAAAGCGGTGATATTGCAGGCAGTGCACCTATTACGGTTGTAGGTCCCAAGGGCACGGTTGAACTTAAAGAGGGATGCATTATCGCTAACCGCCACATTCATATGAGCGTGGAAGACGGAGTAAAATACGGCGTTAAAGACGGTGATTACGTTACCGTTGACGCTTTCGGTGAGAGAAAAACGAGATTTTATGACGTGCAGGTAAGAGTAAGCGATAAGTTTAAACTTGAAATGCATTTGGATACCGACGATGCTAATGCGGCAGGTCTTAACGGCAAATCTCTTGTAAAAATAACAGATTAATTCGGGCAGAGATTTATCTCTGCCTATTTTAGAATATGGAGTTACTGTGTATAAACTGATTGTAACTGATTATGACGGCACACTTGTACCGAACGGAAAGGTGCTTTCCAGTGAATTTTGGCAAAAAATTCAAAAAATAACTTCTTGCGGTGTGAAATTTGCAGTAAGTAGCGGAAGAACCTATGCGGATCTTAAAAAGAAATTTTCGCCTGTTTTTCCGTCAACGGTGTTTATCGCAAATGACGGTGCGCTTATTATGTATGCAAACTGTCTTTTGTATAAATGCACTGCGGACAAAAACGGCGCAAAGGAAATATGTTCGCTTGCGTTAAAAAAAGGTGCAAAAGCCTATATTTCACAACGTGAAGAAAATCTGCCCGTAACGCAGATGCAGACTGAATCGACTTTCTTTATTGGCGGAGATATTTTTAAGATAATTATAGAAAAAAACGGCGTTAATTGCGAAGAACTTAAAATTGTAGCGGAAAAATATAATTTGCGCACGTGCTTTGAAGACGCTTTGTATTTGGAATTTTGCAACTGCGATGCCAATAAAGGCAATGCACTTAAAGTCTTGGCGAAAAAATTCGGAATAAACAAAGAACAGACGGTTGTTTTCGGAGACGGCGAAAACGATATTTCAATGTTTTCTTTCGGAGGCAAAAATATCGTTCCCATTTATGCAAATGCTGGAATTTTATCCCTTGCAAACGAAAAAGTGATCGACGTTGAACGTTATATTATCGGTTTAAAATAAATATTTACATATGCTCAAATGTGCAGATGATAGTAATAACGAAATCTATCTGATTATATTTGGAGGAAAAATAATATGGATTATGTTACGCTTAATAACGGCGTAAAAATGCCGCAACTGGGATACGGAGTTTATCAGGTAACAAAAGATGAATGCGAAAGATGCGTAACGGAAGCGTTGCAGGTAGGTTACAGGCTTATTGATACAGCACAGAGTTATGCAAACGAAGAGGAAGTGGGTAAGGCAATAGAAAAAAGCGGAATACCCCGAGAGGAAATTTTTCTTACAACAAAAGTTTGGATAGATAATTATACAAAATGCAGAGTTTCAGTGGAAGAGTCAATGAAAAAACTGCGAGTGGAGTATCTTGACCTTTGCTTACTTCATCAGCCGTTTAATGACGTTTACGGTGCGTACAGGGCGCTTGAAGAACTTTATAAAGAGGGCAAGATCCGTGCAATCGGAATTTCGAATTTTTACCCCGACAGAATGGTGGATATTGCTTCGTTTTCGGAGATAAAACCGCAGGTTAATCAAATAGAAATTCATCCTCACTGCGCACAGAAAAAAGCGAAAATGTGGCACGAAAAATACGGAATTCAACTTGAAGCGTGGGCACCGTTCGGCGAGGGCAGAGGCGATATGTTCAATTTGCCCCAATTAAAGGAGATAGGACAAAAGTATTCCAAAACAGTGGCACAGGTTATTTTGCGTTGGCATTTGCAACAGGGCACCGTGGTTATTCCAAAGTCGGTTCACAGAGAGCGTATGGAAGAAAACTTTGATGTTTTCGACTTCTCTCTGTCCCAAGAAGATATGGACGTTATCTCAACCCTTGACCGAAATACAAGTTCGTTCTTTTCCCATACCGAACCCGAAACGGTGGAAATGTTCCTTAGGCTTATAGAAGAACGCAGATGATTTCAGCAGAAAATTTATAAAAAGGCTGTAAGAGCCATCGAAGAACGAGACTTGCCGAAAAGCAGGTCTCGGTTTTTTTATGGGGATTAGGCAGTAGGGATTAGGTAATAGGAATGAGACGTGAGGAACTAATGGTGGGGAGTGAACGGTGGACGTTACAAGGCAAATTAACTCATATGGGGGCGGATAAGTAAAGGGCGAAACATTTTTTAGGTTTATAAAAGAAAAATATTTTCGGCAAAAGTAAGTTCTTACGTTCGGTGCAGGGGCAAGTCAGAAATTGAACTTGATTTATCGTTAAATATGCGAATTTAGGGCGAAAAAGACAAATTTCTTACAAGGGTAACGGATGTGAAAAAATCCCACCTGCTTGGTGGGATAGGCTGTTTAGGGTGGAACAGATGTTTAAATATCGCTTTTCGATTTTTTAAGAGTAAAAAATATTTTTGATAAAAGTAAAGTAAGTGTTACAGTTCGGTGCAGGGGCAAGTCAGAAATTGAACTTGATTTATCGTTAAATATGCGAA
>CAZBLS010000062.1:8676-9984 GCA_964492705.1 uncultured Oscillospiraceae bacterium
ATCCCACCTGCTTGGTGGGATAGGCTGTTTAGGGTGGAACAGATGTTTAAATATCATTTTTATTTTTTAAGAGTAAAAAATATTTTTGATAAAAGTAAAGTCAGTGTTACAGTTCGGTACAGGGGCTAGTCAGAATTCAAACTTGATTTGTTGTTAAATTTTAGGACAAAACGGTTGAAATTATGTATAAAAGTGCATATGTTTTCAAGCAAAAATGCGTTTATAAAAGCGTATTATCCGTAAATTTCAGGGTCGGAATAACCGCCTTTATTTGTTTCGTAATTTCCGTTTGTATGGCTTAAAAGCCAAGCAAAAACTTCCTTATTGGAATAGGTAACTGTCCACGCATCGTGCCCGTTTTCGGGATATACGGTAAGTTTTGCATTTCCACCGCAATTATTTACCGCATTAACGGCTTTTTCCGATTCTTCCTTAAAAACAACGGGGTCTTTTCCGCCGTGAAATGCCCAGACGGGAATATTTATCAGACGTTCGGCATTCCAATACATTCCGCCTCCGCAAATCGGCACGATTGCCGAAAAATATTCGGGCATACTCATAGCCAACTGCCAAACGGCGTAACCGCCCATACTTGCGCCCATTAGATAAATGCGGTTTTTATCGGCAAACGGGAGCGAATATATTTCTTCAACAAGTTTTTTCAGCCGTTCCCACATATCAAACCAAGTGTTTTCACTGCATTGCGGTGCAACGGTAATAAAGGGGAAGTCATTGTATCGGTCGGTTATCGTGAAAAAGGGATTGCTTTTTAAAACTTCAATGTCATTACCTCGGGTTCCTGCTCCGTGCAGAAAAAGAAGCATCGGATATTGCTTTTCTTTTGAAAATTCATCGGGGTATCTTATCACGTATTTAAGTCCGTTTAATGAAAATTCTTGCATAAAATCACCGCCTTTAATTCAGTATAGCACAAATCGGTGGATTAGGCAATAGGCAAAGTCAATAGGAAATAGGGATTAGACAGTATGGACTAGGAATTAGGAGTAGGGTAATAGGTAGCAGGAACTAAAAATTAGGAATGGGGACAAGGGATAAAAAAATCCCGATCTCTTACGAGAACGGGACTTTTTGGAGGCGCCACCCGGAATCGGACCGGGGAATAGAGGTTTTGCAGACCTTTGCCTTACCGCTTGGCTATGGCGCCGTAATGGAGCGATAGACGAGATTCGAACTCGCGACATCCACCTTGGCAAGGTGGCACTCTACCAGCTGAGTTACTACCGCATATTTAATTGGTGCCTTGGGGCGGAATCGAACCACCGACACGGGGATTTTCAGTCCCCTGCT
>CAZBLS010000063.1:0-9651 GCA_964492705.1 uncultured Oscillospiraceae bacterium
GACTGTGCTGGTCGGTAACGCCCAATGCTTTTACGGGTGTTTGACCTACGTTTACAACGTTTCCGTCAAGGTCGTGCTTTTTGCCCAAGGATTCGCCCCAAAGTTGGCAATACCAGTCGGACATATATTTAAGGCTGTCCGCATAGGGCATCATTACCGAAATATTCATACCCTTTTCCATTGCAATATACTGCATTGCCGCAGCCATAAGAGGAGCGTTTTCGAAAAGGTTTCCGGAAGATGCAAGTTCGTCGGCATAAGCAGCACCTTTAAGCATCATCTTGATATCTATACCGCATACAGCCGCCGCAACAAGACCTACGGGGCACATTTCGCTGAATCTTCCGCCTACACTGTCGGGAATAACGTACTTTTTAAATCCCTCTCTGTCGGCAAGTTTGATCAAATTGCCCTTTTCTTTATCGGTAGTGGCGATAACGTGTTTTGATGCGTTTTCGCCCAATCTGTTTTTAAGCGCATCCCAAAGCACAAGATACTGCGTCATAGTTTCACTTGTGCTTCCCGATTTGGAAATTACGTTGATGCAAGTTTTTTCGATATCGATAACGTCGAAAAGCGCTTCCATTCTCTCGGGGTCGATATTATCCTCAACGTAGAGTTTGGGACAGCCGTTTCTCTTTTCCTTGGGAAGATCGTTATAGTGCAAATGATTTATCGCCTGCTGTATCGCTATGGGACCCAGTGCACTTCCGCCTATACCCAAAACAACAAAATACTCAAAGTTTTCACGCACATATTTTGCGGTTTCAAGGATATCTTCAACGATTTCGTCCTGATTGTAGGGCAGTTCCGTCCACCCCATCATACCTGTGCCTCGGTTGGTCTGTACGTATTCGAAGGCATTTTTCGCTTTTTCGGCAACGGAAGCAAGTTCATCCTCGGTAATGCCTTTCTCTCCGACCTGCGATGCCATCATATTGTTTACGTCCAATCTGATTTTCAAATTTTCGTACATTTTTGTCATCTCCTAATCTCTTCAATATTAGATTTATCTTTATGTTCTACGGGAACCCACCTTTTTACGGGACGAATTATTCCCCATACAGACGCCGCCATAAACGTAACCAAGAACACGGGGAATCCCAATATTCCTTTTTTGTTGCGTTTTATATCTTTATTTTCTATTTTTACGGTAAACAGAGCAAACAGTATAATTACGGCAATACTCAAAATTGCCGAAGCAAGTGCGCCCACAGTAAAATGAGGTGCATATTTACCTGCAAATACCGTTGCCAAGAACGAAAATACTCCTGCCGCCGCACCGAGAAACACATTTGGCACAGATGACAGAAAAATAAGCCCGTCCAAACACTTTAAGTTTTTTATATATACGGGCACGCATTTTTTAAAGGTGTTCCACATTCCCGTTCCCCAGCGCACTCTCTGATGCCACGATTGAGAAAATGAAGTGGGCTGTTCGTCGTAAAACCTTGCTTCACGGGCAAAAGTTATCTTTTCGCCCTCGGCAATACGGTATATGGAATACTCTATATCTTCGCTTATCTCTTCGGTATGCCATCCGCTTGCACGGAGAATTTCACTGTTTATCACAAACCCCGTACCGCCCAAAAAAGCCGACATTCCCAAATTGTACCGTGCGGTGTTGCAAAACCGCATAATTATCATAAAATATACCGCATACGAACCGCTTATCCAATTGCTTTCCGGATTTTTAGTATCTCGGTAACCCTGAATAATGCGTTCTCCGTTATTTAAACGGCTATTCATTTTTGAAACGAAATCCGATTCAACCACATTGTCCGCATCGAAAAACGCCACTGCATCGCTGTCAAAGGTACTGTCGGCAAAAAGCCTGTCAAACAGCCAAGAAAGTGCATAACCTTTAGTCTGCTTATCCGGCTCGTTTCTTTCAAATACACGTGCGCCGTTTTGCCTTGCCACAAGAGCGGTGCTGTCGGTGCAATTATCCGCAACAACAATAACGTCGGTCTCCAAGCCGTAATTTTGCGCTTTTAAACTTTTTACAAGATTACCTATAACTTTTTCTTCGTTCCTCGCACATATAACGGCTGAAAATTTATTAAGTTTTTCGCTGTTTTCTTCGGGAATCTTCGATTTTTTTAATCCGAAAATACCTAAAACAAAATGATATGCACAGCATATTCCCGAAAAAAGGCTGAATACTGCGCTTATAAGTGCCAAAACAAAAGAAACCGCCATATTACCGTACTCTTCAAGCCTTGTTTTCGGCTATCCGACCTTTCGCAAGAATATATTATCTCTCCGTTCGCACGCATTGATAATAAGTATTATATCATATCGCAACAAATAACGCAACAAAAACCGATTTGTTATTCCGAATAAATATACGTATTGTTGCCGTTATTCCAAAGTCGCTCCAAACTGTAAAATTCTCTGTCCTCTTCATAAAATACGTGAAGAAGAACGTCACCGTAGTCAAGTACTACCCAACGGGCTTCGTCATAGCCGTCAGTGCGGTAAACTTCAACGCCCTGTTTTTTCGCTTCTTCCTCCGCATTGTCGCAAATGGCACGTACCTGCGTCTTGCTTGTGCCGTGACATACGATAAACGCATCTGCTACCACAGTCATTCCCTCAACGTCAATTACCGTGATCTTTTCGGCTTTCTTATCAGCCACCGCTTTGCATATTTCTTTTACAAGTTTATTATCTTTCACTTTTCAGTCCGCCTTTTATTTTTTATATCTTCAAGTGCTTCCGCAGTAAGGTAATGGATACCGCCTTTTTCATAGCCTATCACGTTTTCAAAGTACGCAATCAAGCCTTCGTCAACGCTTATCTTTGCCCTATTGCGGATATTTTCCACTCCGTTGTAATCTCTTCCGTCCTCAATGGCATCTGCCAAACACACTATTTTTTCTTCCGTACTCATATTTTTTCTGCCGGTAGTGTGATATTTGATACCGTTAAGTACCGTCTCGTCGCTTATTCCGTACTCATCTCTTGCAATTATTGCGCCGAGAGGTGCATGTATTATCTTGTCAAACCCGTCAAACTCTTTGATTTCTTCTTTCTGTTTTTGTGTTGGCGTGCGGTATTTGGCGCAATCGTGCAACAGCGATGCAACAAACACTTTATCTCTGTCCGCATCCGTCCCCGATGCCAACTCCATAGCCGTCAAAACAGTGCGCAAAGTATGCTCATAACGTTCTTTTTTCAGTTCTCTTTTCAGTTTTTCCTTAAAAAGTTCAATCTGCGTATAATCCATATTTTTTTATTACTCCGAAAACTGTTTCGCCCACAAGTTCTACCGCATTTTCGCCCATTTTAACTCTCCGCCTTATCTCTGTCGAAGAAATATCAAGTCCAGTATGATTGGCAAAGCGAAATACCGCACCTGCTTTTTCCGCTTGAAGAGCCCCCTCGCCCAAAGCGCAATCGTGCCTGCCCACAACTATAAAATCGGTCATCTTAAAAACGTCTTTTGCCCTGTACCACGTAAGCAAAACTTCCGCAGTATCAGCGCCGATGATATAACTGTATTCGTTCCTTTTGTCTTCCGTCAGAATTTTAAGCGTATCGTAAGTGTACGTCTTGCCCACTCTGTCGGTTTCGAGAGTACTTACAAAAAAATCTTTTTTTCCCTCCGTTGCCGAAAAAAGCATTTCGAGGCGTATATTTTTATCCGTAACGTTTTTTTTATGAGGTGCGTCGCCCAACGGCAAAAACATAATTCTGTCAAGAGAAAACTCTTTCTTGCAAAACTCCGCCATTTCAATATGTCCCAAATGTACGGGATCGAACGTTCCGCCCATTATACCTGTTTTCATTTACTGTATAAACTCCGAAAAAATAGAAAATAATCTTTTTGAGGTGATTTCAATGAGTGTTCTTTTTGCCTTTGCACTGTTTCCCGTATTTTTTATAATTATCTATGCCGCAGGCGAATATCTGTTTCCCACGAAAAACGGAGCAACGGTATTTGCCGTTTTTGCCGCCCTTACGGTCACGGTACTGTATTACTTAATACGGCAAAAAGCAAAAGACGCCAACAAAAAGAAAAAAGAAACTAACGATAGAGAACAGTTGCTTATGTACCGTTTGGCGTTGCTTGACAGTGAAAAATTCAATTCGCTTTTTCCCGAAAATTCACTGTGCGACAATTCATTAAACGGCGTCAATGAAGAAAAAACCGTTGAATTTTTACGTAAAGGAACCTGCGACGGAAAAATTACCGTATATTCTTTAAACGGAATGACGAAAGGTGCAACGGATCTTTTAAATCTTTTGGGTATCGATTACCGCATATACAGCGGAAAAGATCTTTTCTCCGCAGCGGAAAACATTAACTTGCCCGATATTGCATATCTGCGCAACCTTACTCGCACCGACCGTTTTTTGCGTAAAATAACAGATAGACCTTTTATCTCTTTTGCCGTAAAATACGGCTTGATTTTAGTGCTTTTATCATTTTTCTCCCCCTACGGCACTTACTATGCCGTTTTCGGAGGAATACTTTTTTCCTACGGTGTTTTTATTTATTTTTACAGAAAAAAGCGTTAGTCATCAGCAAAAGTTACGGATTTTTCGTTCTTTGAAGTCCGTTTTGCGCAAAATCTTTGCCGAAAATCCCCTAATATCAAGTTCTGCTTTCCATTAAACCGATTTGCGCAAAAGTTCGTTTTTCCGATTTTCAAATGACCGACAAGCGAAAATATCAGTACTTTTTTCTGCAAAATGCAAGTTAAAAGTCAAATCTTTAAAGAAAATCCGTCATAAAACTTGCTTTTATACAACACATATCAATCTACGAAATCGAACTCCATATCCCCTATGCGCACAAGGCTTCCGTCACCCGCACCCTTTTCTCTTAATGCGGATATTACGCCTTTTTCTCGGAGCATACGCTGGAAATAGTCAAGGGACGTATGGTCTTCAAAGTTGGTTTTGCGCAAAAGTGTGTCGATAAGGTTACCCTCAACTTCAAAAAGTTCCGCCGAAAGTTTTGTAACGGTAAACGCATTGGGGTCCTCTCGCATTTCTTCTTCATAATCCTCGTGAATAGGTTCGGGTTCGGGCAATTCTTTAAGTTTTTGCGCCACTGCCCTGAGCAAAGGCTCAAATCCCGAAACGGTTGCCGCCGAAACTTTAAATATGGGTGTATCACCTATATGTTCCTTTAAGCGTGCAAAATTTTCTTCCGCCTCGGGCAATTCAGATTTATTTGCCGCCACAAACTGCGGAAGTTGCGCAAGTAAGGGCGAATACCGTTTGAGTTCTTCATTTATGGCATCGTAATCTTCCACGGGGTCACGTCCCTCACTGCCGGAAATATCCACCACGTGGATTATAACTCTCGTCCTTTCGATATGGCGCAGGAAAGCGTGTCCGAGACCGGCACCGTCGGCGGCGCCCTCGATCAACCCCGGAATATCCGCCACCACAAAAGTTGATCCGTCGGAACGGACAACGCCCAAGTTAGGTTCGAGAGTGGTAAAGTGATAATTTGCTATTTTCGGGCGTGCCTTTGACACAACCGAAAGTATAGTTGATTTGCCCACGTTGGGAAATCCCACAAGCCCCGCATCGGCAATGGTTTTAAGTTCGAGAATGATCTCTCTCTGTTTTGTGATTTCGCCGTTTTGCGAAAAATTAGGTGCCTTTATCTTTGCGCTTTTAAAGTACGCATTGCCTTTTCCGCCACGTCCGCCCTTTTGAATAGTGCGAACAGTATCGTCATCAAACATATCGGCAATAACAAGTCCCGTTGATGCATCACGTACAACCGTGCCTCTCGGCACACGGATAACGGTATCGCTTCCGCTTGCACCTGTTTTAAGATTATTCATCCCGTTTGCACCGTTTTCCGCCGTAAAATGCTTTTGAAAGCGGAAGTCAAGAAGCGTGCGCATAGATTTATCCGTCTGCACAACTATATTTCCGCCGTTTCCGCCGTTTCCGCCGTCGGGTCCGCCTGCCTGCACGTATTTTTCCCTATGAAAAGACAAACCGCCGTTTCCGCCGTTTCCGCTTTTTATAAAAATTTTCACGTAATCAATAAACATAATATACTCCAAAAACCATTTTCGGTATTTTATCACATCATCGGCTCTTTGGCAAGCATTTGAAATACTTGCAATAGCCGTTTATTCCGCAAAAGTCGCATTTCGGTTTTTGTGAAGAGCAGCACCTGCGTCCGTGCCACAGTATTGCATGATGCGCCTTGCGCCACCTTTCTTTCGGCAGAATTTTTTGCAGTTGAAGTTCCGTATCTAGCACGTTATCCGCATTTGCAAAACCTATTCTGTTTGAAACTCTGAACACGTGGGTGTCCACCGCTATGGCAGGTTTATTAAATGCAATTGCCGAAACCACGTTTGCCGTTTTTCGCCCGACTCCCGGCAAACTTTGCAATTCCTCAAAGTTTTCGGGAACTTCGCCGTTGTATTTTTCCGTAAGTATCTTGGAAGTTGCAAGTATATTCTTCGCCTTATTTCTGTAAAACCCGCAGGAAAATATTTCTTTTTCAAGTTCTTCCTCGTTTAGTTTCAGCATACTTTTCGCATCGGGATATTTTAAAAAAAGCTCCGCAGTTACCGTATTTACACGTTTATCCGTGCACTGTGCCGACAGTATAACCGCCACAAGCAACTGATATACCGAAGAAAATTCAAGTTCACAATCGGCATCGGGATAAAGTTTTTCAAGTTCGTCAAGTATAATTTCCGCCTGTTTTTTTGTCATAATTATTCCTTTTACTTTTTTGTCGAACACGCCGTTTTAATTTGAGCATTTGCTTTTTCGGAACAGTTTAAAATGAAAAATATTTAAATATTCCCATCGCTTTACGGCATTTCGAATATTCCGATTAAAGCATTTTTGCACGTTTATTTCGGGAAACAAACGTGAAATTTCCGCACTTTATTGTATTCCCAAAGTCCGAAAAACGCAAGCGAAATCAAATACCGCAATGGAATTAAACTGTCTTTCCTCAACTTTATTCCGAGATTTTCTTCTTTCTGCCGTTTTACGTTTCAATTTTGCTAAACCCGTTCCATTCTCTGCCACACAGTAAATGCGTTAATTACATAATACCGGCACTGTCTATGCGACTTTTCGCAATTTTTAATATCATTATGTCACTTACTCCGCTACTTTGCTTTTAAAATCAAAAAAAGCCGTCCCGAATATTCGGAACGGCTCAAATTACAATTGTGTATTATTCAGCCTTGTCTGCCGATTTTTTCTTTTTGGAAACTACGAGAATTACCACAACGGCAACTGCAACAACTACAACACCGCCTGCGATGCATCCTACAAGAACCCAGTCAACGTCAGCCGAAGCAGCATTATTTCCATCTACTACATCTGTACCGCCGTTTTCTTCGCCGTTTTCTTCGCCGTTTGAAGTATCTGCGGGAGCAAGAAGGTCTTTACCGTCGGCATCTACTTTGGAAATAACTTCCGATCCTTTGTAGGTGGTTACAACGCCCTCACCGCTGATCTTAATAACGTTGTTGGATTCGTCATATCTAACAAGTTCGGTATCGCCGAAAGTATCGCTTCCGTAGAAGTATTTTCTCATTGCTTTAAGAAGCGTGTAATCGTAAGCATCGGTCTTATCGGTCTTTGTGGGGCAAAGGATAGCTCCGCCGGTAAGATCGTCCCACGCATAAACCATAACAGCCGGGAATTCAGCAGGTTTGTTGGTGGTTGCAACTGCGTTTGCAAGGTGTGCCGCAAACTCGTCCGCCGTAGCGGGAGTCGCATAATCTTCTTTTGTACCGCTCTGTGAATAACGTACGGATGTGTTCTTATCTTTTTCGTATGCTTTTGCGATAACTTCAATCTTGTTGCCGTCAAGTACGGTCTTATCGAAGCCTGTAACAACGTTGGGCACTACCTTTTCGCCGTTTTTCCAATTAGCCTCAACGTTTGCCGTCATAGCGGTATATGCTTCACCGTTTTTAGCGGAACCGTTGGTCCAAGAAACAGCGTCGCAACCTGCCGCAATAGCGGTAGCGTAGTCGGGAGCGTTAAGAGCAACAACGTACATTGCTTCAACATCGTCGTTAAGTGCAAGTTTGGGATCGTTTTTCTTGGGGTTAGCACCGTTTGCAACGGCTTTTGCAAGTTTCTTGTTAACTGCGGGGATCATATCCGCAACGGTGTCGTTCCATTCAACGAAAACAACGGGACGTCCATCGCTAGCGGTAAGATAGCCTGACATACCCAAGTAACTGTCGATGATAATGTCTGCTTCTTTCTTATAATCGAAAATACCGTCAAGTACGATAGCAAATTCGGTTTGTTTAATAAAACTGTTACCTGCATAAGCCGCAACGTGCAGTTTAAGCTGGTTATTCATATAAGTAATGGATGACTTGTTGGACAAAGCGTCAACACCGTAGCCTGCATAGTATTTGTATGCAACAAAGTCAACACCGGCTTTTACGGCATAGTTGATTTCCGAAATGAATGTGTCTTTCGCAAATCTGTCAAAGTAGGTTTTGCCGTCCTTTGTCATAGCATAAAAAGGAACTCTGTTTGTTCCGTCGATAGCGGCGGCGATTTCGTTTGCAACGGTATAGTCGTAAGTACTTGTATACTCCATATCGTCAAACATAGCAGTATAGTTACTTTCGCCCTGCATATAGAACATACCCACAAGACTATTTTCCTGTTTTTTCTCCTCAGCGGAGTTAGCAGTGTCAGCATCGCCGTCAGCAAAAGCCATCATACCGAAGCACGAGAAAGCAATGCTTGCAGCCAACAGAGCCGTTAAAAGTTTTTTCATAATTCTTACCTCCATTTGTTTGGTGATATGATTATATCGCATATAAAAGAAAAAATCAACTGTTTTTTCTCTGTTTTTTAATTTTTTTTAATTTTTTTCGAGGAAATATATTTTAAAAGTGTAAATACATTAAATTACAGTTCAAAAAGTGTCCAAAATTGCCATTTTAAAGCACTTTTAATTGACATAATCTTTTTTTTGTATATAATGTTATAAATAAAACAATCACGGAGGATCTTATTATGGATATGGAAAAAATCATTTCCCTTTGTAAAGGAAAAGGCTTTATTTTCCCCGGAAGCGAAATTTACGGCGGTCTTGCCAATACGTGGGATTACGGTCCTTTGGGTGTGGAACTCAAAAACAACGTAAAAAAAGCGTGGTGGCAAAAATTTGTTCAGGAAAGCCCTTATAACGTGGGAGTTGACTGTGCGATTCTTATGAACCCCGAGGTATGGGTTGCATCCGGTCACGTAGGCGGTTTCTCCGATCCCCTTATGGACTGCAAAGCGTGCAAATCAAGATACAGAGCCGACAAACTTATTGAAGATTACAATCACGAAAAAGGCACCGATATGGTAGTTGACGGTTGGAGCAACAAGGAAATGGAAGAATATATTTCCGCTCACAACATCGCCTGCCCCGATTGCGGAAAGACCGATTGGACAGGCATACGTCAGTTTAACCTTATGTTCAAAACTTTTCAAGGCGTTACCGAAGACTCGTCTTCCACGGTATATCTCCGTCCCGAAACGGCGCAGGGTATTTTCGTAAACTTCAAAAACGTACAGCGCACCACACGTAAAAAAGTACCTTTCGGTATTTGCCAAGTAGGTAAATCGTTCCGTAACGAAATAACCCCCGGTAACTTCACTTTCAGAACCCGTGAG
>CAZBLS010000064.1:0-9317 GCA_964492705.1 uncultured Oscillospiraceae bacterium
GATCTGTAAGCCGAGTTCTGTTTTAGATGACTATCTATCTATGTTCACCGTTGCCGATGAATTTAAGCGATTATATGGGAGCCGACGAGCAGCCGTTATTGCTCCGCTGTCAATCTTGCTTCGGATGGGGTTTACAGGTTTGCCAAGTCTCCAAGGCAAACGGTGAGCTCTTACCTCGCCTTTCCACCCTTACCGCTTAAAGCGGCGGTATATCTCTGTTGCACTTTCCTTAGAGTCGCCTCCACCGGACGTTATCCGGCATCCTGCTCTGTGAAGCTCGGACTTTCCTCGTATTTTCACCGCAGTCATCCGATCTACTCATATTTTACCGTTTATTCCACGTACACTATTCTTCCGCAGTTTTCACACTCACAGTATCCGTTTTTGGAAGCATTGGAAACTGCAAACGAGGGCATTTCCATATGGCATCCTCCGCACCTTTTGTCACTGAGAGGAGCGGTGGGCACGATCCTGTTCTTCTTCAAAGTTTTATACTTTGCCAAAAGTGTAGGATCGACTTCGGGTTCTATCCTGTCTCTTTCTTTTTTGAGACGGTCTATCTCGGGTTTTGCCGCCGCAAGAATTTTTTCATACTCCGCCTTATTACGGTTAAATTCGTCCTTTGACTGATTTGCCACTGTGACGTACTCGTTTATCTTCTTTTCTTCCGCTTCGGCAGTTTCGTCAATCTTCTTTAATTTTTCTTCCAATCTGTCAAGGGAAGACGTAAGCTTATCAATATCCGCAAGAAGTTTTTTTATTGCATCTCCGTCCTCGGGAACGTCCTTGGATCTGTCGATATCGGCAAGGGAAACAAGTTTTTCCGTTTCACTTTCGATCTTTTCTATCTGTTTTTCTATCTCCTTACGGTTGGCAATTAACTTTTTGCGCTCTTCAACAGCAAGTTCGTATCTCTGCTTCATCAAGTTAGCGGTCTTTCTCTCACTGCTTTGTTTAACTTTTTTCTCCTCTTCATCCACTTTAAGGTCGGCATTTTGGTATTCGAGCAATTTGCTTATTTCTGTTATCATAATTATCCTCCTTATCAGTCAAACGGATCCGTAACCGTTTCCGTCGGAATGAAACTTATCTTATATTGTAACACATCGGCACGCTTTTGTAAACCGTCGCACAAATAATTTACCGAATGTATTTCCGAATAATAGTGTCCTATGGCGATAAATGCAATATTCTGCCTTTTAAGTTCAAGTGCGGTATGGTATTTTACCTCTCCCGTCACAAAAACGTCTGCATCTTTGCACAAAAAAGCCATATCTTCACCTGCGCCCGTGCAAAGGGCAACGGTGTTTATATTTTCGGGCAAACCGGAATGTAAAATATGCTTTGCTCCCGTTTGCTCTTTCAAAAATCCAATAAATTCCTCTCTTTTAAAAGTCTTTTCCGTATTTCCCACCCGTCCGCAGGAAATCTCTTCTCCCTTAGGCGAAAATTCTCTGTCAAGCAAGCGTACGTTTTTAAGTTTGAGTTTTTGCGCCAAAGCATCGTTTACTCCGCCGAAAGCAATATCAAGGCTTGTGTGAGCGCAGTAAAGAGCAATACCGCTTTTGTAAAGTTTTGAAAGGACTTCGCCCTCATACGTGTCCTCGCTCGCCGTCTTTATGGGTTTGAAGATAAGCGGATGATGGGAAATTATCATTTGGCAGCCCTTTTGCTCCGCCTCCAAAACCACTTCCTTGGTGATATCGAGTGTAACAAGTACTTTGTCCGCTTCTTCATTTACGTTTCCGCAGGCAAAACCGCAGTTATCCCACCCGTATGCATATTCCGGTTTTGCGATTTCTTCAATTAAACCGATTATCTCTTTTACTTTCGGCATAGGCTATCACCCCGTAAATTCTCTCTGCTCTGTCTTTTAATTCTTCGGCACGCTTTTTTGCCCGTCCGTTGTCGGACTTTTCAGCCTGCAACAGTGCTTCTTCCGTAATTCTCCGTTTAAATTCAAGCAATTTAAGGGCATCTTCATCAATAACAAGCCTGTCAAGGGGAGGAAGTGAATAATCGAACTCACTGTCTTTTCCTTGGGAAGCGACGATTATTTCGTAAATCCGTCCGCAATCCTCCACTGCGCACACCTCTTCAATATAAAAGCCGTTTTCAACAAGTGCTTTATACAGCATTGACGAATCCCGCATCGGTTGCATTACAAGTTTGCATTTTGCTTTTTCGTCCGTAAGCATACTTGCAATCTCATCTCCGCCCATACCTGCAATCACCGCAACATCGGGTCTTTGAGGCAACGGTGCAAATCCGTTACCGACAAAAAACGAAACATTGCCGTACTCTTTGCAGTGTTCCCGTGCTTTTTTTAGGGAATTTTCCGATATATCCGACGCCAAAATCACTTTTGCTTTGGAATTTTCGGCAAAATATGCACTTAAATATCCGTGGTCGCAACCGATATCCGCAAGCACGTCACACTCGCCCGCAAGGGATGCAACTTTTTGCAAACGCTTTGAAAGAAAGTTATTCAAGGTAATCCTTTAACCGCCTGCTGCGGCTGGGGTGGCGGAGTTTTCTAAGTGCTTTCGCTTCGATCTGCCTTATACGCTCTCTCGTAACGTTAAATTCTTTGCCGACCTCTTCAAGAGTACGCTGTCTGCCGTCATCTATACCGAAACGAAGCCTTAAAACTTTTTC
Organism: uncultured Oscillospiraceae bacterium; assembly: GCA_964492705.1. GTDB lineage: Bacteria > Bacillota > Clostridia > Christensenellales > QALW01 > UMGS1322. The sequence continues at coordinate 2,659 of CAZBLS010000064.1, forward strand.
TTCACGGGGAGTAAGCGTTGAAAGCACCTGCATAAGTTGCTCTTTAAGCAACGTTGCCGCCGCCGCATCGGAGGGCATAGGAATATCGTCATCGGGTATAAAATCACCCAAATGGCTGTCTTCCTCTTCGCCTATGGGCGTTTCCAGAGAAACGGGATCCTGAGCAATCTTGATTATTTCCCTGACTCTGTCAACGGAAACTTCCATTTCCACCGCAATTTCTTCGGGAAGAGGGTCACGCCCGAGAGTTTGTACCAACTGACGTTTAACCCTTGAAAGTTTATGGATAGTTTCAACCATATGCACGGGAATACGTATGGTTCTTGCCTGATCCGCTATGGCACGTGTAATTGCCTGTCTTATCCACCAAGTGGCATATGTGGAAAATTTGTACCCCTTTGTATAGTCAAACTTCTCAACGGCTTTAATAAGGCCCAAGTTGCCCTCTTGAATAAGGTCGAGGAACAGCATTCCCCTGCCAACGTATCTTTTTGCGATACTTACAACAAGTCTCAAATTGGCTTCGGCAAGTTTTTCCTTTGCCTTTTCGTCGCCGTGTTCAACTCTCTGTGCGATCTCTATCTCTTCGTCAGCCGAAAGCAACGGCACTTTACCCATTTCTTTAAGATACATTCTTACGGGGTCGTCCACGCTTATGCTGTCGTTTAATATTATGATATTGGATTCGGGATCTTCGTTTTCAGCGGCAACAAGTTCCGCTTCCGCCTCGGCATCACTCTTTATTTTTATGCCCATTCCCTCAAAAGTATCGAATATTTTTTCAATCTGATCCACGTCGTAATCTATGCCGTCAAGCATATCGATTATCTCGGTATAGGTAAGGACGTTTTTAACCGTTCCGTCTGCGACTTTCTTTTTAATCTCCAACATTTTATTCAGCATTTTATCGCTGAACGTTACTTGATTTTCGCTCATAAATTCCTCCGTTAATCTGCACTGTATTCTGCACGCAGACTTTTGATCTGCTTTTCTATTTCCACAATTTCTCTGCCTATGGCAACTTGCTCTTCCACGGGAAGATTTCCACCTAATTTTTCCCTTAAAGAATCCTGCTTACGGGTAAGATATCCCTGCCGTATCTTTAACGCACAGTCCTTTAAATACTCTTTTCTGTCACCGAAAACAGGCTCTTCTATTCCCACCGACGAAAGTGCGTTTACGCAGTCGGGATCTTCCTGAAACTCGTGCACCAATCCTTTGATATCTTTCTTTTCGGGATTTTCAAGCAAGAATTTAAAAATCCTCAAATAAGCACCGTCGGCAAAATACTCGTCCTTTAAAAGTTCTCGGGCAAAGGAAGCAAGAGACGGGTCTTCGCAAAGCACCGCAATAAGCGCACGCTCGTTTACGGAATTGAACTTTTTTATAACTCCCGTTTCCGCCTTACCGTTGTCCTTATCGTTATATGAAACCGTACCCACTGCACCGTAAAGGGAATCCATTGAAAAACCGCTCATTTTATGTATCCGTTTTAAATACATCTCCGCCTCGATACTGTCAAGAGCGTAATTTTTTACTTTTTGTGTTGCTTTTTGTGCAAAGTCCGCCCTGCCCTCTTCGGTTTTCATATCGGTTTGGGATGCTATCTCGTCAATAAGATATTCAAGGCTCGTCCTTGCTTCTTTCATCATTTGGGTAAACGCTTCGGCGCCGTTCATCTTAATGTATTCATCAGGGTCAACTCCCAAGGGAAGTTCGATTATCTTCGGCTTCATTTCCTCCGCTTTCATAAGATCGATAACTTTATGCGTAGCGTTTATACCTGCCGTATCGCCGTCATAGCACACGTAAACTTCGCTTACATTGCGTTTAAGCAAACGCACCTGTTCAGGCGTAACGGCTGTACCCAGTGAAGCAACTCCGTAATCGAAACCCGCTTTATTAAGGGCAATTACGTCCATATATCCCTCGCATATTATCGCCCGTTTGCGCCCGTTCTTCTTTAAAAGATTAAACGCATACAAATTTTTGCGCTTATTGAATACCGGTGTATCGTTGGTATTGAGATATTTGGGTTTTGAACCGTCAAGCACACGTCCGCCGAATCCCAATATTTCGCCCGTAGGTGCGATTATGGGGAACATAACTCTCGTGCGGAACATATCACGCAATCCGAATTCGTTTTTGACCGCAAGACCTGCCGCAACCAAAACTTCTTCGGTATAACCTTTGTTTTTCAAATGGCGTATAAGCCCATCCCTCGAATCCGGCGCATACCCGAGACCGAACCGCTTTATAATATTCTCGGTAAGACCTCTGCCGTTCATAAAATACTCTCTGCCCTCTGCTCCCTCGGATTCAAAGAGAGTATTGAAAAAATACCGTGCCGCATCCTTATTTGCCTGCAAAATGCTGTTGCGCATTTCCCTTGAAACCGAGGGGCGCATACTGCTTCCCTCTTCGTAGGGCACGTCCACATTGGAACGCCTTGCAAGTTCTTCTATAACTTCCACGTAAGTGAAGTTCTCTTTTTTCTCCAAAAACGAAATAATATTACCGCCCACGTGACATCCGAAACAGTAAAACAACTGTTTATCGCCGTCAACGAAAAACGAGGGCGTCTTTTCACTGTGGAACGGACAGCAAGCGGTGTATTTGTTTCCGCTTGAACGTTTCAGCGCCACGTAATCTCCTATTACATCAACAATGTCCGTTTTTTCCATCATCGATTCAATAAAACTTTCGGGTATTCTCGGCATATGCTCTCCTATAACTTCCACGAATGGGGTACAAACAGCCGTTCGTACTCCTTTAATGCGTACTGATCCGTCATCCCTGCGATATAATCGCATACCGCCTGTTCACGGCCGTAAAGTTTAATACCGTTTCTTACCGATACGGGCAAAAGCATCTCATCTGCCGTATATGCCGAAAACAGATTGCGCACAACGCCCTCTGCCTTGCCCTCTTCCCTTTTTGCCGAACTTGTTGCCGAATATATATTGGCAAACATATAATCCCGCAATTCGTTCATTACGTCGTAAACTTGGGGTGACATCACTATATCGTCTTTATCTTTACTGTTTTTTATTACGTCCCATATAAGCGTATTTATACGTTCTGAATGTTTTGTTCCGAGCACCATATTACACCTAAACGGAAGATCCGCATCGGTAATTATACCGGCACGGCAGGCATCGTCTATATCGTGGTTGATATACGCTATTCTGTCGGCATAGGAAACTATCTTGCCCTCCAACGTTGCCGGCGACGAACGGCTCGTATGATTTTCAATACCGTCCCTCACTTCCCAAGTAAGGTTCAATCCTACGCCGTCTTCCAACTTTTCAACCACTCGCCTGCTTTGCACATTATGTTTAAACCCTGTGGAACAGATACTGTTAAGCACTCTTTCCCCTGCGTGCCCGAAAGGCGTGTGTCCCAAATCGTGACCCATTGAAATCGCCTCGGTGAGGTCCTCATTAAGTTTCAGTGCACGGGCAATCGTCCTTGCAATCTGGCTTACTTCCAAAGTATGGGTAAGTCGAGTGCGGTAATGGTCACCCTCGGGAGCAAGAAATACCTGTGTTTTGTGTTTAAGCCTACGGAAAGATTTGCAGTAGATAATCCTATCCCTGTCTCGCTGATATACCGTGCGCAGGTCGCACTCTTTTTCTTCTCTCTCCCTACCTTTGCTCTCGCTTGCTTTTGCGGCAAAAGGCGAAAGATATTCTTTTTCGAATTTTTCAGTATCTTCCCTCATTAAGACCTCCGAAAACAAAAAAATACCCCTTGCTTTAACATAATTCAGCAAAAGGTATAAAAATCCTCTTTTTTTGTAAAATTATTCTTCCTCTTCGCTATCTTCGTTATACGCTTCCCATATTTCGTCCAAAAGCACGTCATTATCAACAGGCAGGAACGTTACGTCGCCTTCCTCTTCCCTGTATTCCATTATGATAACTTCCTGTTCGTCGCTGTCCTTTTCGCTTTCGGGAACAAACAAACTGTATATTCTGCCGTCGTACATAACGCTGTCGATAAGTTCCGCAACAAAATCGTCACCGTTATCGTCAGTAAGAGTAAGTATAAGATTATTGTCTTCCATTAAAAAAATCCTCCGTTTTTCCTGTCAAGATAATCCTGCAAAATTATTACCGCCGCAAGTTTATCTATATTTTCTTTTCGCTTTTTTCTCGAAAGATCTGCCTCCAACATAGCCTTTTCGGCGGCAGACGACGTGAGACGCTCGTCCATATATTCTACACTGAGACCTTTCTCCCTTAAAGCGGTAAGCAGAACCTCGTTCTTTTCAGCCTGCTCGTGAGAATCGCCGTTAAGATGCTTGGGCAGACCTGCCACAACGGTATCTATACCGTATTTTATTGCAAGAGAAACTATGTGTTCCACATCCGAGGAAAACTTTGTACGTGTATACGTTTCAACACCGTTCGCCATTATTCCGCTGTGGGACACAGATATCCCTATGCGCCTGTCACCTATGTCAAGACCCAGATACTTCATCAGCAGTTTTCAATATAACTCCTTACGAATTCTTCAAGGAGTTCATCTCTCTCTACCCGACGGATAAGATTACGGGCATTGTTATACCCCGTAATATACGTAGGGTCGCCCGAGAGGATATAGCCCACTATTTGATTTACGGGATCATAGCCCTTTTCCTGCAAAGCGGAATATACCTGTACAAGGATATCCTTTATTGTCTCGTTCTCGGTGGAACGTTTATATTTCATAGTATCGTTGATATTCTGCATAAGAAACCTCCGCACTTTTTTCTACTGTATATATTATAATAGATTTTTCCGATATTTACAAGTCTATATTTTGCTTTTTTTGCGAAATTTGCATTTTCTTTCGGAAAAAATTTTGTAAAATTCTCTAAATGCCGTTCTGAAAGTAATATAAAGGGGTACGGCAAGCAACGTTCCGCCGATATTTCCAATACAATTTCCCGCACTTACGCACAGTATTACCGTTAAAGGATGGATTTCCAGCGTGTTTGAAATCACTCTCGGACGTATTATAAGATTGTCCGCCTGCTGTACCGCCACTGCGATAATAAGTCCTATGACCGTCTTTTTCATTCCGCCCGACAGAGAAGACAGTACTATCGGAACGGTAGCCATTATGGGTCCGATATACGGAATAATATTAAATACACCCATAATTATTCCCAGTACGAGCCAATATTTAAAACCGAACAGAAGCAAAAGAGTCGCAGTAAGTGCACCAACCGCCACGGCAATTTTCGTTTCGCCGAAAATATAATCCCGCAGTGATGAATTGATATCCGAGAAAGTATAAAAAACAGGTTCTCTTATTTTTTCCGGAAGCAAAAACAGTAAGAAGTTTTTGATTTTTTGCCTGTCTTTAAGAAAATAATACACCGTTACGGGCATAAGAAGTGAAAGTGACAGAAAAGAGAGAACTTCGCCGAAAGAAAACGACGTTACCGTAACTTCCGCAATCTTCCCAAAAAGCGAATCATACGGAATTTTCGCCTGTGACAGGAACGGAATTTTCCCTAAAAAACCGTTTATCCTGTTTATATATTCGGGCACAAGAGCAACAAAACCTTTTATTTGGCTTATAAGAACAGGCACAAGCAAGAGAATTACCGCAACATTTATTACCGCCGTAAGCAAAAATGACGTTAATACCGCAAAGGACGGGCGCATATATTTTTCAAAGAATTTTACAATAGGCAAAAAAATATATGCCTGTACAAAAGAAAGCAGTACAAGCGTTGCTATCTCCCTGAACACGGTAAACAAAAGTATCAAAAGCGCAACTGCGATTATAACGGGTATTTTTCTGTTTTTCAATTTTTTCTTTCCCTTATTTTTTATGTATTCCGTCCGCCACGTCGGAACGCTTTTATCAGAGCGTTCCGAATAAAATAAGTCAGATTTTCAGCATTTGCTTTGCCTTACGCTTGCCGAGCCTGAAAATATGCCTTGCCTGCGGATTGTCCATTACAAGACACGCTCCCACAGCCATACCTGCCGTCATTGATACGGCAAGGGCAACACAGGTACATACTGCTTTCATTTTATCGCCTCCTTTTATTCTCTGTTTACTATAATAAGACCTTTATTTGTCAAAGATATATCCTTTGCATCAAAACTCTCTCTACCGTAAACAATATCGTCTATAAAACCTTTTTTCACGCTTACCGAATCTATAAATCTTGTTTCGGTATCTATATAAATATCCCCTACGCTTCCTGCGAAAAATCCGTTATCTCGGTATATGCCGAATCCGCTTTGGGCAAACTCTTCTTTCATACCGTAGGTTATATATTTTTTATCTGCTTCCGCACTGTTTTTGTCAATGCGGATAATTCCCTTTTCTTTTACAAAAAACTGTGTACGCAGTATCCCGAAATTACTCCTGCATTTCAGCCCTTTTACTTTCTTTTCCTTCATATCCATAATAACATCGGTAACTTTGCCTATTTCTCTGCCGTCACAGAAAACGCTTATTCCCGTAAGATCGCTTACCGCTTCCAAAAAAATCACCGTCTTTTTTTATTCTCTGCATTATTATTGCCTTAAAGTGCGTTTTTAAATCAAATAAAAAAAGAAAAACTGCCGTAATTTTTTGGCAGTTTTAAAATTCAGAATTTTGCTTGCATTAGTTTTTTTACGTTTTCGACAACCGTTTTGCCTATTATC
>CAZBLS010000065.1:0-9033 GCA_964492705.1 uncultured Oscillospiraceae bacterium
GTCATACACACGTTCCAAACTGCAAAAATGTGAACGGATGTACTGTTTTAAATCCCGGAAGCACTTCGTTGCCAAAAGAAGACGGTTATAACGGGTATATGACTCTTGAAAACGGCGTTTTTCTTTGGAAAGATTTTGACGGCACGGTAAAAAACAAATTCGTAATATGATTTTTTGAAAAAGCAAACAATAAAAATAATCGGTTACTGTCTTATCGATAAAGCATATACCGATAAATGCAATACCGATATGTAAAAAGAGCAATTCCCCGATTTGTCATATTATGTTACAATTTGGGTACAGATGTGAGAAAGGGGGATAAAAGTGAGCGAAAACGGAATATCGAGGGCTACGCTGGGCAGGTTGCCGGATTATCTGCGCTGTTTAAAGGAGCTGCCGGAAGAAAAACAGAACGTATCGGCTACCGCAATCGCAAAAGCACTTGATTTAGGCGAAGTACAGGTCAGGAAAGACCTTTCCGCCGTATGCGGAATGGGTAAACCCAAAATAGGATATGTCAGAGCCGAGTTGACGGAAAGCATCGAAAATTTGCTTAAAGGCAACGTACGTGCCGTTATAGTCGGTGCCGGTAAATTGGGCAGAGCACTGCTCGATTATTCGGGATTCGGCGATTACGGAATAGACGTTTTGGCGGCATTTGATATTTTGCCAGAGTGTGAAAAGTCTTCAAACAGCGGTAAAAGCGTTTTGGACGTTAATTGTTTAGAAGATTTTTGCAGGGAAAACAGTGTAAAAATCGGCATTATCGCAGTACCGAAAGACAGCGCACAGCAAGTGTGCGAAACGCTTGAAAAAAGCGGTGTTACGCTGATATGGTGTTTTGCTCCTTGCAAACTGAAAGTAAACGAGAACGTTACGGTTCAGTACGAAAATCTCGCGCTGTCCTTGGCACATCTGAAAATGCAGTTAAAATAGGGCGCAGTAAGCGCACCGAGGAGGTAGTATGATGATAAGTGATGAAAGAAAAACGGTAGACGGTGTTGAAGCATTGGAAGCAACACTCAAAAGCGTAAGAGAAGCACAGAAAAAATTTGCTTCCTATACGCAGGAACAGGTAGACAAAATATTCTTTGCCGCCGCATCTGCGGCTAACAAAGCAAGGATATCTCTTGCAAAGCAGGCAGTTGCGGAAACAGGTATGGGTATAGTTGAAGATAAGGTCATAAAAAACAACTATGCCGCAGAGTATATCTACAACGCATATAAGGACACCAAAACTTGCGGTGTTATCGAAGAGGACAAGGCTTTCGGCTTAAAGAAGATTGCCGAACCCATCGGTGTTATTGCGGCGGTAATACCCACCACAAACCCCACTTCAACGGCAATATTCAAGTGCTTGCTTGCTCTTAAAACACGTAATGCCATAATTATAAGCCCCCACCCCAGAGCAAAGGCTTCAACTGCGGCGGCGGCAAAGATAGTTCTCGATGCGGCTGTTAAGGCAGGCGCTCCCGAGGGTATTATAGAGTGGATAGACGTACCCTCGCTTGAAATGACCAACACACTTATGAAAGAAGCGGATATTATCCTTGCAACAGGCGGACCGGGTATGGTTAAAGCCGCATATTCTTCCGGCAAACCCGCTCTCGGCGTAGGTGCAGGTAACACGCCCGCAATAATCGACGAAAGCGCAAATATCATCTTGGCGGTAAGTTCCGTAATCCATTCCAAAACTTTCGATAACGGTATGATCTGCGCATCCGAGCAATCGGTGATCGTACACAAAAATGTTTACGATGCCGTTAAGGAAGAATTTGCCGTAAGAGGTTGCTATTTCCTTAAAGAAAACGAGATAGAAAAAGTAAGAAAGACCATTCTTATCAACGGCGCACTCAATGCGAAAATCGTAGGTCAGTCGGCTTATAAGATTGCCGAACTTGCAGGCGTAACCGTTCCCGAGGGAACAAAAATTCTTATCGGCGAAGTTGAAAGCGTTGATATTTCCGAAGAGTTCGCTCACGAAAAACTTTCTCCCGTACTTGCTATGTACAAGGCAGAAGATATTTCCGATGCGTTCGATAAGGCGGAGCACCTTGTTGCAGACGGCGGTTACGGTCATACTTCTTCAATATATATTAACGAGCAGACCGAGCAGGACAAACTTAACGAGTTTGCTTCAAGGATGAAGACCTGCCGTATACTTGTAAATACACCTTCTTCCCACGGCGGATTGGGCGATTTGTATAACTTTAAACTTACACCTTCACTTACTTTGGGTTGCGGTTCTTGGGGCGGTAACTCCGTAAGCGAAAACGTAGGAGTTAAACATTTACTCAATATTAAAACGGTAGCCGAGAGGAGAGAGAATATGCTTTGGTTCAGAGCACCTGAAAAGGTATATATTAAAAAAGGTTGTTTGCCCGTTGCACTTGACGAACTTGAACACGTTATGGGCAAAAAACGTGCGTTTATCGTAACCGACGGATTTTTGTTCCACAACGGTTATACCAAACCCATTTGCGACAAACTTGATGAAATGGGCATAGTACACACCACTTTCGGTGAAGTTGCTCCCGATCCCACTTTGCAGTGTGCAATGAGGGGTGTTGAGCAGATGCGTGCATTTGAACCCGACACCATTATCGCACTCGGCGGAGGTTCCGCTATGGACGCAGCCAAGATAATGTGGGTACTTTACGAGCATCCCGAAGCGGACTTTATGGATATGGCAATGCGCTTTATCGATATCCGTAAGCGTGTGTATACTTTCCCCAAAATGGGCGAAAAGGCTTACTTTATAGCAGTTCCCACGTCGGCAGGTACCGGTAGTGAAGTTACTCCCTTTGCGGTTATCACCGATGAGACGACGGGTATCAAATATCCTCTTGCCGACTATCAGCTGTTGCCCAATATGGCTATAATCGATACCGATTTCCATATGAGTGCACCCAAAGGTCTTACTGCGGCATCGGGTATCGACGCCGTGACTCACGCACTTGAAGCATATGCTTCGGTTATGGCAACGGATTATACCGACGGTCTCGCAAAACAGGCGTTACAGGTTATCTTCAAATATCTTCCCCGTGCTTACGATAACGGTCTTACCGATGTTGAAGCAAGGGAAAAAATGGCAAATGCGGCAACAATGGCAGGTATGTCCTTTGCAAATGCGTTCTTGGGAGTATGCCACTCAATGGCTCATAAGTTGGGTGCATTCCATCACTTGCCCCACGGTGTTGCAAACGCTCTTATGATTGAACAGGTTATCAGGTTCAACTCTGCCGAAGCACCTGCAAAAATGGGCACGTTCCCGCAGTACGATCATCCCCATACCCTTGCACGCTATGCGGAAGTTGCCGACAGCCTCGGCCTCGGCGGTACTAACGATACGGAAAAGGTTGAAAATCTTATTTCCGCAGTAAACGAACTTAAAGAGCGTGTCGGCATTAAGAAGACCATAAAAGATTACGGAATTGACGAAAAAGACTTCCTTGACAGGCTTGACGAAATGACCGAGCAGGCGTTCGACGATCAGTGCACGGGTGCTAACCCCAGATATCCGCTTATGAGCGAAATCAAACAGATGTATCTTAATGCTTACTACGGCAAGAGTGATTTTGAAGAAAAACAGATGCCCGTATATGAGGGAAATACCGCTGATGACGAGCACAACTTCAAACAGGCTTACCGCAGGGCAAAAAACGGTATAAATAAAGCATAAAAGGAGATACCGAAATGAATTTGGACAGAATTATTGCAGTCAGAAACAACAAGACCGTTTACCGTGACGGCGACAGATGCCTTAAAGTGTTCAGCGAGGACTACTCAAAGGCGGATGTGCTTAACGAAGCACTTAATCAGGCTCGAGTGGAAGAAACGGGACTTAACATTCCCAAGATTTTGGAAGTTACCGTAACCGACGGCAAATGGACGATAGTTTCGGAATTTATAAAGGGTAAAACTCTTGCAAGGCTTATGCAGGAAAACGAAGACAAAAAGGAAGAGTACCTTGAAAAATTTGTGGATATTCAAATGGATATCCACTCCAAGGTTTGCCCCGGACTTAATAAACTTAAAGATAAAATGAGCGGAAAGATCTCCAAAACGGATCTTTCGGCAACAGTAAGGTACGACTTGCATACCCGTTTGGAGGGAATGCCAAAGCACAATAAACTCTGCCACGGCGATTACAATCCCTCAAACATTATAATCACAGATGACGGAAAACCGTATATTATCGACTGGTCTCACGCAACGCAGGGTAATGCTTCGGCAGACGCCGCACGTACTTATTTGAGATTTTGGCTTGATAACGACGGTGAAGCGGCAAAGCGCTATTTGCAACTTTTTTGCGAAAAGAGCGATACCGCAATACAGTACGTACAAAAATGGATGCCCATCGTTGCGGCTTCGCAAACGGTTAAAGGCAATGCACACGAGCGTGAATTCCTCAATTCTTGGATAGACGTAGTTGATTACGAGTAAGGAGAGAAAAAAATGAAAGTTACCGTTTGTATCGGATCGTCATGTCACATTAAAGGTTCCCGTCAGGTTGTTGAACAGTTGCAGGAACTCATCAAACAAAACGACCTTTCGGATAAAGTTGAACTTGCAGGTACATTTTGTATGGGTAAATGCCAAAGCGGTGTATGCGTAACCGTTGACGGCAAGTTCTTTTCGGTAACGCCCGACGGTACAAAACAGTTTTTCGAAGACGAAATTCTGTCGAGGGCATAAAAGTGGATATCAAAATATGTGTAGGTTCATCCTGCTACCTTAAAGGTGCGGGAAAAATAGCACAGGCGTGCGAAGAGCGCATAAAGGAAAACGGACTCGAAAGCAAAATTTCGCTTTCGGGCAGTTTCTGCGCCGGAAAATGCAACAGAGAGGGTGTTACCGTCACCGTTGACGGTAAAGTTTTCCTCGGGATAACACCCGAAACTTTTGATAATTTCTTTAAGGAAAATATTCTCAAACAGATTAAGGGGTAGAGAAATGGAATGTCTTACTCTAAAAAAATCGAACTGTAAAAACTGCTATAAATGCATACGCCACTGTCCCGTAAAATCCATTCGGTTTTCGGGAAATCAGGCTTATATTATAGGTAACGAGTGCATACTTTGCGGTCGCTGTTTTGTTGTGTGTCCGCAAAACGCAAAGCAGATTACCGATGAGACGGAAAAAGTCAAAGTACTTTTGCAAAGCGGTGATCCGGTAGTGGTGAGCCTTGCACCGTCATTTGTGGCAAATTACAGCGGAGTAGGAATAAATTCTATGCGCCAAGCGTTAAAGCAGTTGGGCTTCTTTGATGTGGAAGAAACCGCAATAGGCGCAACAATGGTAAAAAATCAGTACGAAAAAATGATCAAAGAGGGGAGCAGGGATGTTATAATCACTTCCTGCTGTCATACGGTTAATTTGCTTATACAAAAGTATTTTCCCTCCGAACTCAGATACCTTGCAGATGTTCTTTCGCCTATGCAGGCACATTGCCGAGATATAAAAAAGCGTATTCCCAATGCAAAAACCGTATTTATCGGTCCCTGCGTTGCAAAAAAGGACGAAGCACAAAGGTATGAGGGACTTGTGGATGCCGTGCTCACCTTTGATGAACTTACCGATTGGCTTAAAGAAAAGAATATCGAAATAAAAAAAGAAACCGACAGCGAAGAAAAGAGCAGAGCGAGATTTTTTCCCACAGCGGGAGGAATACTCAAAACTCTTACCGAAGAAGACCCGAGATATACTTATATGGCGGTTGACGGTATAGAGAACTGCATCGAAGTGCTTAAAGATATTGAAAGCGGAAACGTACATAACTGCTTTGTCGAAATGTCGTCTTGCGTAGGCAGTTGCATTGGCGGTCCCGTAATGGAAAAATTCCACCGTTCACCCGTGCAGGATTATTCCGCTGTGTACAAATATGCCGGTAAAAAGGATTTTGAGGTTGAACAGCCCGAATCCCTTGCACTTGGCAAAAGTTTTGCCGTTATCGATAAAAACGTGCATATGCCCTCGGAGTACGAAATAACCGAAATACTCCACCGTATGGGCAAAGAAAAGGAATCCGACGAACTTAACTGCGGTTCCTGCGGATACAACACGTGCAGAGAAAAAGCCATTGCAATTTTCCAAGGCAAGGCTGAAATTTCAATGTGTTTGCCTTACTTAAAAGATAAGGCGGAGAGTTTTTCGGACAATATCGTGCATAATACACCCAACGGCATTATTTTGCTTAACGAAAAACTTGAAGTTCAGCAGGTAAATAAGGCGGCGTTGAAGATTATGAATCTCCGTTCACCTTCGGATATTTTGGGCGATGGTGTAGTGCGTATTCTTGATCCGAAAGACTTTTTAAACGTGCTTTCCACAAGGCGCAACATTCACGATAAACGGGTCTATCTCGCCGAATATGACAGGTATGTGGAAGAAACCGTTATATACGATAAAGATAACAGACTTATTATATGCATAATGCGTGATATTACGGAAGAAGTAAATCAGAAAAACAAAAAAGAAGACATTGTAAAGCAAACGGTTGAAATAGCCGATAAAGTAGTTGATAAACAGATGCGGATAGTTCAGGAGATAGCATCGCTTTTGGGAGAAACCGCAGCGGAAACAAAAATAGCACTTTCAAAACTTAAGGAGTCTGTGGAGAATGAATGATCTTTGCTGTGAAATAGGTTGGAAAAGCATTAACCACGACGGCGAACAGCTTTGCGGAGATCATGTTGATATTGTGGAGCAGGGGGAAGATTCAAGCGTAATAGTGCTTGCCGACGGCCTCGGCAGCGGTGTAAAAGCAAGTATTCTTTCAACGCTGACTTCAAAAATAATTTCCACAATGATGGCAGAGGGGCTGCCTCTTGAAGAATGTGTTTCCACAATAGCGGCAACTTTGCCCATATGTTCGGTTCGAGGAGTTGCGTACTCCACTTTTACAATAATACACTTAATACATAACGAAACTGCCGAAATCATACAGTACGATAACCCCAACGTTATTATGATACGGGATATGAAACTGTACGATTATCAGCGTATCGAACAGAATATCGGCGGAAAGAGAATTTTCAGGTCGGTTATCGAACTTAAAGAGGGTGACGTTTTTGTTGCTATGAGCGACGGTTGTCCTCACGCAGGTATGGGTCTTGTATATAACTTCGGCTGGAAATGGGAAGATATTGCCGACTATATGGCAACCGTGGTTCCGGCAGGATATACCGCAAAAACCCTTTCGGCAATGCTTGTGGACGAATGCGATAAGCTCTACGGATTTGCACCCGGTGACGATGCCACTGCGTGCGTGGTAAAAGTGCGCAAAAGAGAACCGATGAACTTGCTTTTCGGTCCGCCGCGTCACAGAGACGATTGCAACAGGATGATGTCACTGTTCTTTTCAAAAGAGGGCAAACATATCGTTTGCGGAGGCACAACTTCGTCCATTGCGGCGGCTTATTTAGGTAAGCAAGTAAAAACTTCGCTTAATTTTGTTAAAAGCGACGTTCCGCCCATTGCGGAGATAGAGGGCGTTGACCTTGTAACAGAGGGCGTTATAACAATAAGCAAAGTAATAGAATATGCAAAGGATGCACTTGGGAATAACGAACTGTATTCTCAGTGGGGGTACGGTCACGACGGTGCATCGCTTATTTGCAGAATGCTGTTTGAAGAGGCAACGGATATAAACTTCTTTGTAGGCAGAGCGGTCAATCCGGCTCACCAAAATCCCGAATTGCCCATAAATTTCAATATTAAAATGAATCTTGTCAGTGAACTGTCCCAATCTTTAAAAGAAATGGGTAAAAGAATAAAGGTAAGTTACTTCTAAGGAGGATAAAATGTATAAATTCGACACAAAAGTTCAGCATTTAAAGTATAAGGTATTGCGTGAAGTCGCAAGGCTTGCTTGGAAAGACACATTGCTTGACAATGTTTTGGATATTCCCAAAACGATAGTTCCGGGTAAAACACCTACGATGCGCTGTTGCGTTTACAAGGAAAGAGCCATACTTTCCGAAAGAGTAAAGTTGGCAATGGGCGGAGATAAGGAAAACAGCAACGTAATACAGGTAATCGACATCGCTTGCGATGAGTGTCCTATGGGCGGTTACGAAGTAACCAATGCCTGCCGAGGATGTCTTGCTCACCGCTGTGAAGATGCCTGCCGTTTCGGCGCAATTTCTTTTGACGAAAACCACGTGGCGCACATTGACAAATCCAAGTGCAAAGAGTGCGGTGCCTGTGCAAAGGTCTGCCCCTATACGGCAATTATCAGCCGTCGCCGTCCTTGCGAAAATGCCTGCAAAGTTAAGGCAATAAGTATGAACGAAGACAAGGCGGCAGCAATAAACAACGATAAGTGTATTTCTTGCGGTGCTTGCGTATATCAGTGTCCTTTCGGCGCAATAACGGATAAGTCCTTTATCCTTGATGCTATCGATATTATCAAAAAGAGCGATAACAATAAAAAATACAAGGTATTTGCGGTAGTTGCACCCTCAATTTCAAGTCAGTTTACCTACGCCAAACTCGGTCAGGTTATAACGGGTCTTAAAGAACTCGGTTTCCACACGGTTATCGAAGCCGCTCTCGGTGCGGATATGGTTGCTTACTCCGAGGCAAAGGAACTTACCGAAAAGGGATTCCTTACAAGTTCCTGCTGTCCTGCATTCGTAAGTTATATCGAAAAGAATTTCCCCCAGTTAAAGGAACATATTTCCCACAATTTCTCGCCGATGACCGCTATTGCCAAGTATCTTAAAGAAAACGAAGCGCCTTGCAAAGTTGTGTTTATCGGTCCTTGCACGGCAAAGAAAGCGGAAGTTCAAAGGGAAAGTGTAAAACCCTATGTGGACGTTGCTATGACTTTTGAAGAGTTACAGGCACTTTTCGACAGCAGAGATATAGATATTACGACTCTTGAAGAGGGCGTGCTTGACAACGCTTCTTATTTCGGCAGAATATTTGCCCGTTCCGGCGGTCTTTCCGATGCGGTTGCACAGGCGCTTAAAGAACAGGGAAGAGAAGATTTTGAACTCAAACCCTGCGCTTGCGACGGTATTGAGG
>CAZBLS010000066.1:0-8668 GCA_964492705.1 uncultured Oscillospiraceae bacterium
CTATCAGGCAATCTCCGGCGCAGGTAAAACATTTGAGCGCTGGCCCGAAATGGTTGATAACCTTATTCCCTATATCGGCGGAGAAGAAGAAAAAAGCGAAAACGAGCCTCTTAAAATTTGGGGTCACGTGGAAAACGGCGTTATCGTAAACGCACAGACTCCCGATATTACAACGCAGTGTTTGCGTGTGCCGGTAAGTAACGGTCATACGGCGGCGGTATTTGCAAGTTTTGAAAATAAGCCCTCAAAAGAAGAAATTCTTGAAATTTGGAAAAACTTCAAGGGCGACCCTCAAATATTCGCACTGCCCTCAGCACCCAAGCAGTTTATTCACTACTTTGAAGAAAACGATCAGCCTCAAATAAAGTCGGCAAGGGAACTTGAAGGCGGTATGGCAATCTCGGTGGGCCGTCTGCGTGAAGATAAACAGTACGATTACAAGTTTGTGTGTATGTCCCACAACACTTTGAGAGGTGCGGCAGGCGGAGCGGTACTTATGGCTGAACTTCTTGTTGCACAGGGTTTTATTGAAAAATAGGAGATTTTATATATGAAAAAAACCGTTTTCACAGGCAGTGCTACGGCACTTATAACTCCCTTTTTTAATGACGGGGTGGATTTTGACTCTTTCGGCAAGTTGCTCGATTGGCAGATCGAACAGGGCACGGATGCTCTTGTTGTGTGCGGTACCACGGGTGAACCTGCTACAATGACTTATGAGGAACGGGATGAAGTTGTAAAATTTGCGGTAAAGAGAGTTAACGGACGTGTACCCGTAATCGTTGGCACAGGCTCAAACGCAACGCAGATAGCGGTAAGCAACACAAAGCGTGCCTGCGATAACGGCGCAGATGCCGTTCTTGTTGTTACGCCTTACTATAATAAATGCTCGCAGACAGGGCTTTTAAAGCATTATGAAGCAGTTTGCGATGCTTCTTTCGTACCTGTAATATGCTATAATGTACCGGGACGTACAGGCGTCAGTATTGCCGTAGATACTCTTGAAAAAATGGCTGAACATGAAAATCTCACAGGCATAAAAGAAGCAAGCGGTGATATGGACAGAATATGCAATATTTTTGCAAAAGTGGGCGACAGGATAGATGTTTATTCCGGAGATGATGCCCTTACGGTGCCTATGCTTGCTCTTGGCGGAAAGGGCGTTATCAGCGTAGCATCCAATATTCTTCCCTCACAGGTGCATAAGATGTGCACAGATTTTTTTGAGGGGAATATAACGGCTTCGGCAAAGATGCAAACAAAACTTTATCCCCTTATAAAAGCGCTGTTTTGCGAAACAAATCCCATTCCCGTTAAGGCTGCTGCGTCGGTAATGGGCATTTGCGAAAATATTCTCCGATTACCTCTTTGTGAGATAAGCGAAAAGAATTACGAATACCTGAAAAAAGAAATGGCTTCTTTCGGTATTGAATTTTAAGGAGCGGGTATGATAAATATAATTCTGTCCGGATGTATGGGCAAAATGGGTAAAGTAATTGCCGCAGCTGTGGAAAACAACGGCGAGTTCAATATTTGCGCAGGTGTGGATACAATGGCATCCTCCGCAAGCGGATATCCTTTTCCCGTGTATTCCAATATAAGCAAGGTTGCCGAGCACGGTGACGTCATTATTGACTTTTCCCGTCCCGATGCGCTTCCCACGCTTTTGCATTATGCAAAGGCAAATAGGATACCGCTTGTACTTGCTTCCACAGGTTACAATAAAAACGATAAAGCGTCCATTGAATATGCGGCGGAAAATATTCCCATAATGTATTCTTCCAATATGTCACTTGGCGTGAATATTCTTAAATTGCTTTCGGCATCGGCATCATCGTCGCTTAACGGCAGTTTCGATATTGAAATAGTTGAAAAACACCATTCGCAAAAGATAGATGCGCCCTCGGGCACTGCAATGATGCTTGCCGATGCGATAAACGAGGCGGCAGGCGGTGACCTTGAATATGTTTACGACCGCCACGAACGCAGTATGGCACGCCCCAAAAGGGAACTTGGATTGCACGCCGTAAGGGGAGGAAGCATTACGGGTGACCATACGGTAATATTTGCAGGGCAAGATGAAGTTATCGAACTTACTCACCGTGCGTATTCAAGGAATATTTATGCGGTGGGTGCGCTTAAAGCGGCTTCGTTTATAGTGAAAATGCCTTGCGGTCTTTACGATATGACAAGTCTGCTCACCAAAGAGCAGATAATCACAAACGTGTATTATTCCCTTTCCGATGCGCTTATTACCGTCAGCGGAATAAAGGACCCGATGCTTATAAGCCGTATATTCAAGGGCTTAAAGGAATCGGATATAATAGTTGATATAATAAGTCAGCCTGCACCCGACAGAGGCAGTTACACCCTTTCCCTTTCTGTTTTAAGGAATTATTCCGAGAGGGCGGTAAGGGTAATAAGCGACTTGCTTGACGGCGAAATTCTTACCTGTGCCGATGATATGGCAAAGGTTACCGTTGAGGGAAGCGGAATGGCTCATCATTCCGGTGCGGCGAGCGATGTGCTTTGCACCCTTGCATCCCATTCGGTTCCCGTGTGGCTGATTACCACAAGCGAAACAAAGATAACCTGCTGTGTGCCCGAGCAGTATGCACAAACAGCGGTTGCTTTGCTTAAAGAGGATAAAAAGGAGATATAATAAGTGGTAGACGAAAGAATAAAAGTATTGGCAAAGAATCTTGTGGAATATTCCTGCCGTATACAAAAAGGCGAAAAGTGCCTTATAGAACTTATCGGTGCCGACAGCGTATTCGGTGACGAACTTATAAAAGCGGTTTACCGTGCAGGGGGAACACCGTATCTTTGGGTGAGAGACAACCGCTTGGAACGTGCTCTTTTAATGAATGCAACGGAAGATCAGTTAAAACTCCGTGCTGAAAACGATGCGTCCCTTATGGCACAAATGGATGCATATATAGGTGTAAGGGGCGGTAACAACAGTTTTGAAATGAGCGATGTTCCCATAGCGAATACCGAACTTTACAACCGTATTTATTGGGAACCCGTTCACGGTGCGATTCGTGTGGCAAAAACCAAATGGGTAATACTCCGTTATCCCAATTTCAGTATGAGTCAGTTGGCGAAAATGTCCACCGAATCCTTTGAAGATTTCTACTTTAACGTGTGCAATCTTGACTATGCCCGTATGAGTAAGGCTATGGAACCCCTTGTAGAACTTATGAACCGTACCGACAAAGTGCGCATAACCGCAAAGGATACGGACCTTACTTTTTCAATAAAAGGCATACCTGCCGTAAAATGCGACGGTCTTTGCAATATTCCCGACGGAGAAGTTTATACCGCTCCCGTAAAGGACAGTGTTAACGGAAAGATAACGTATAATACCGCTTCACTTGAAGACGGATTTACCTATGAGAATATTTGCTTTGAGTTTGAAAACGGAAAGATCGTTAAGGCAACGGCAAACGACAGCGAACGACTTAATGCCATACTTGATACCGATGAGGGCGCAAGATATGTGGGCGAATTCTCGTTCGGGCTGAACCCTCATATTCAAAATGCTATGCTTGATACTCTCTTTGACGAAAAGATTGCAGGCAGTATTCACTTTACGCCCGGTTCCTGCTATGACGATGCGCCCAACGGCAACAGGTCGGCGGTGCATTGGGATCTTGTACTTGTACAGCGTCCCGAATACGGCGGAGGAGAGATTTGGTTCGACGACGTGCTTATCCGCAAGGACGGCGTGTTTGTGCTTGACGAACTTAAAGGATTAAATCCCGAAAATTTAAAATAAGTATATGCCCCGAAAATCAAACGGTTTTCGGGGTATTTTTTTTAAAAACAGACGTAAATGAAGATGTAAAGTGTTTTTTTATTAAAATGCACAAATGAACAACAATACATATGTGCGCAGTAATAAGCAAATTCCGACGGTAAATGCTTTTGATGAGTTAAAGTACGTATAATTTTTCCCCAAGAACAAAGCCCGAGGTCTTTTTGACTTCGGGCGTTTGTGATTTATAAATTTTACCGTACTTTTTCAACCAAGAATACCCAATCGTACATATCGGGTTTATAGGGAACTCTGAACGTTCTGTGTATATCGGGGGTGAAAGTCTGTTTGGCGGAATACTCACCTGTACGGGGGTTAAACCAACGGTAGGTGTAATCGCTTCTGTCAAGGTTGTAAAGTGTGCCCGTATCGTAACCGCCCTTGTCGGCAAAGTACATAACGATAGTATTTCTTTCGTCGGAAGCAAGTGACCAAAAATCTTCCTTATCGCTCATAAAATAAGTGGGAGAATTAAAACGGGGCACAAGTTTCCACCATTCTAATTTGGTGAAAAACTCTTTCATATAAGTCATTTGATGTGCAGTTTCAAATTCGATGCTTTCCGACCAATGCTTGCGCTTGTCCTCGGGAGTAATTACATCGTAGCCGTCGTTTACCGTTGTATCTATATCGTACTTGCTCTTGTAATTCCAAATATCAATTGCGCCGTAGCCGTAACCGTACATACCGTTAAGGTAGGCAAGCCAACCCTGTGAGCGTGCCGCCATATGGTGCGACCAAAGGCAATCGTAGCCAGATTCGTAAAGAATTATAACTTTTCCCTGACCGTTAAGATATGCTTCGGTGGCAAACAGAGGGTCTATCGGCTTACTTCCGTCACGTCCCCACTGATATGCATACCAAGTGTGACCCTCAACTTCTCTGAATGCGGAAGTTGAGGTGCAAGTACCGTCGCCCGTTCCCAATTCGGGAATAATGAAAACACTTTCCATATGTGCCGTAAGGGGATGCTTGTAAGCATCGTTTTTGTGCAATCCCTCGGCAATTGTCTTGTATGGGTTGTTTTCCTTTGTGAAACGACGTTGCTGACCTCGGTTATAGTAAAAATCGTTGTCAACTTCCTGACCGAGTGTCCAAAGCACGGGGTACGCCGAATATCTTGCCGCCCAATATCTTGCAAGGCGCAGGATATAATCTCTGTCATCGTAACGCTCAAAATCCACCAATACTCTCGGAAAGGCAATTTGTGCGTTTGCGTGTACAAGACCTTTGTCGGCAATATATTTAAATCTTCTGTCAAGGTCTCTGAATCCGTCGATTGCATCTTCCGTCAAACCTGCACCTAAACTGTATTTCGCACCGATGGGCTCGGACTGATATACGGTAAATCCCTGTTCCACACGTCTGTCGACTATGTATTTAAAGTGGGAATCGCACTGAATACCGTCTGCGTGGTCACCTGCTTCGTCAAATTCTTCTACGGCAAAGTTCCAGTGAGTGTCGCCTAAATAGAAGAACGGTGTACCGTCATTGTACATAAAATACCGTACATAAGGTTCGGTTTTTAAAAAACCGTGTTTATAAATTTCCAAATCGCCGTCGTAGAGTTCGCATTCTACTTCACCGCTAACGTCAAAGCCCGAGTTATCTTTATCGGTACTCTGTACGGAATAGTGCCAAGTGCCTGCTTTCGGCAGAGCGAATCTAATGCGCCAAACGTCACCGCCGTCCCAAAATGCGGGAATTTTAAGTTCTTCCCCGTCAAGGCAAAATACAGCATCCACATCTACATCTTCAAAAGGGTTAGTGTAAATTTTTGCGCTTTTGAGTTCGATTTCGGCTGCAAGCCAAGTTTTTGTTTTCATCACTGTCATATTTTCATCCTCCAACTCCAAGTAAGGGTATTCTATCACAGCAACAGGGGTTTGTAAACGGATTTCTGCTTTTTGGCGCAAAAAAGTCCGCAAAAATGCGGACTCGAAAATTATGCTTTTTCTACCAAGAATACCCAATCGTACATATCCGGTTTGTAGGGAAGACGGAACATACGGTGCTCGTCGGGTGTGAAAGTCTGCTTTTGGGAATATTCGCCTGTACGGGGATTGAACCAACGGTATGTATAATCGCACATATCAAGGTTAAACAGCGTACCCGTGTCGTAACCGCCCTTGTCGGCAAAGTACATAACGATAGTGTTTCTCTCGTCGGAAGCAAGCGACCAAAAGTCTTCTTTGTCAGCCTTAAAGTATGCCAGTGAATTAAATCGGGGCATAAGTTTCCACCACTCTAATTTTGAGAAGAACTCTTTAAGATAAGTCATTTGGTGAGCGGTTTCAAATTCGATACTCTCCGACCAATGCTTTTGCTTGTCTTCGGGGGTGACCTCGTCATAGCCGTCATTGCTTGTGGAGTTTATATCGTAAGTGCTCTTATAAAGCCAAATATCAATTGCGCCGTAGCCGTAGCCGTACATACCGTTAAGGAAAGCAAGCCAACCCTGTGAACGTGCTCCCATATGCTTTGCCCAAAGGCAATCGTATCTTGACTCGTAAAGAATAAGCACTTTTCCCTGACCGTTTACCCAACCGTCACGGGCAAATTCGGGGTCAATTGGGGCATTTCCGCCACGGGACCACTGATAGCCGTACCAAGTGTGGCCTTCAACTTCCCTAAATGCAGAAGTAGAGGGACAGGTGCCGTCGCCTTTGCCGAATGCGGGACTGAAAGAAGTAAATTCCATATGTGCCGTAAGGGGATGCTTGTAAGCATCGTTTTTGTGCAATCCTTCGGCAATTATCTTAAAGGGATTGTTTTCTTTTGTGAAACGGCGCTGATCGCCCCTTGTATAGTAAAAATCGTTGTCAACTTCCTGACCGAGTGTCCAAAGAACGGGATACGCCGAATATCTTGCCGCCCAATATCTTGCAAGGCGCAGGATATAATCTCTGTCATCGTAACGCTCAAAATCCACCAATACTCTCGGAAAGGCAATTTGTGCGTTTGCGTGTACAAGACCTTTGTCGGCAATATATTTAAATCTTCTGTCAAGGTCTCTGAATCCGTCGATTGCATCTTCCGTCAAACCTGCACCTAAACTGTATTTCGCACCGATGGGCTCGGACTGATATACGGTAAATCCCTGTTCCACACGTCTGTCGACTATGTATTTAAAGTGGGAATCGCACTGAATACCGTCTGCGTGGTCACCTGCTTCGTCAAATTCTTCTACGGCAAAGTTCCAGTGAGTGTCGCCTAAATAGAAGAACGGTGTACCGTCATTGTACATAAAATACCGTACATAAGGTTCGGTTTTTAAAAAACCGTGTTTATAAATTTCCAAATCGCCGTCGTAGAGTTCGCATTCTACTTCACCGCTAACGTCAAAGCCCGAGTTATCTTTATCGGTACTCTGTACGGAATAGTGCCAAGTGCCTGCTTTCGGCAGAGCGAATCTAATGCGCCAAACGTCACCGCCGTCCCAAAATGCGGGAATTTTAAGTTCTTCCCCGTCAAGGCAAAATACAGCATCCACATCTACGTCTTCAAAAGGGTTAGCGTAAACTTTTGCGCTTTTGAGTTCGATTTCGGCTGCAAGCCAAGTTTTTACTTTCATAATTTTTTATCCTCCTTATAAAGGTAAGGTTATTTTACCATAGTAACAGTTGTTTGTAAACAGATTTTGCACAAAAAAGCGGATGCCGAAGCATCCGCAAAAGTTATTTTATTTTATTTTATTAAGTACAAAGGAGGGCATATCCTCTTTGTTGCAAACGGAACTGTGCAAAATTTCTTTCGTTTTAAGTTCCGTAATTTGCGTGGGCATTTTTACGCCCATTTTTTCAAGTTCACAGGCACACTCAAATTCGTCTTCGGGCGCACAGGAAAAAATCGCATTGAGCACCGAGTGCGGAAACTTGTAGGGACTTGCCGTGGAGAGCAGTACGGTAAAAGTATTGTCGGAAGTCTTTTTACGGTACTCCTCGCAAACGGCAACGCCCACCGCAGTGTGCGTGTCTATGCAGTAGTTGTGCTCAAACCACATATTCTTTATGGCTTTTGCGGTGTCTTCTTCGCTTACGTAACCTGCCGTAAATACTTCGTTTAAACCGCCGAAAACTTTATCGTTGACTTTGTACGAACCTTTTTCTTTAAGTTCCGCCATAAGGGAAGAAATATATTCGCCGTCTTTGCCGGAGAGTTCAAACAAAAGCCTTTCCAAGTTGGAGGATATAAGTATATCCATAGAGGGGGAAGAAGTCTTGTAAAATTCTCTGTTGGCATCGTATGTACCCGTTTCGAAAAAGTCGGTAAGCACGTTGTTTTTGTTGGAAGCACATATAAGTTTGTTTACGGGCAGACCCATACGGAACGCATAGTAACCTGCCAAAATATCGCCGAAATTACCTGTCGGAACAACAAAATTGACTTTGTCACCACAGGAGATTTTGCCGTCCTTTATAAGGTCGGCGTAGGACGAAAAATAATATGCAATCTGCGGAACGAGCCTGCCCCAGTTTATGGAGTTGGCACTTGAAAGCTTTACGTTCTTTTCTTTCAGCTGTTCCTTTATGTCTCCGTCACCGAAAATCTTTTTAACGCCTGTTTGGGCATCGTCAAAGTTACCGTTTACGGCACACACGAACACGTTATTGCCCGTCTGCGTAGTCATTTGCAACTGTTGCATTTTGCTTACGCCCTCATTGGGAAAGAAAACGCCTATGCCCATACCGTCCACATCGGCAAATCCCTCCAATGCGGCTTTGCCCGTATCGCCGGAAGTTGCAACGAGAATAAACGTCTTATCCGTTTCACCAACTTTTTTCTTGGCTGTTTTGATAAAGTGGGGGAGTATTTGCAAAGCCACGTCCTTAAAAGCAAGAGTAGGAC
>CAZBLS010000067.1:0-8602 GCA_964492705.1 uncultured Oscillospiraceae bacterium
GTATGCAATCTCGCAACCTGTAAGACCTCCGCCTACAACCACCACTTTGTCTCCCACCGTCTTATTGCCAAGGAGATAGTCCACTGCCTCAACGGCATTTTCCGCACCTTTAACGGGAATTTTTTTTGCAACTGCGCCTGTGGCTACAACAATCTCGTCTGCATCAAGAGTATCCGTATCTTTAACTTCCGTATTCATTTTAACGTCAATGGGGTACTTTTTAAGTTCCCTTATATACCAAGCGATAAGTTCCCTGTCTTTTTCTTTAAACGAAGGTGAAGCCGCCGCAATGAACACACCGCCCAATTTATCCGACTTTTCGTAGAGAGTTACACTGTGGCCTCTCTTTGCGCAAAGAATTGCCGATTCCATACCGCCGATTCCTCCGCCGATAACAGCAATCTTCTTTTTCTTTTTAGCCGGCTCAACGTAGTATTTTTTCGATTGCATCGTTTCGGGGTTGAGTGCGCAACGTGCAAGACCCATCGTATCCGAAAGCGCCTGTGTGTTGGCGTGTCCCTTTGAAGAAGAGAAATTAAAGCAACCGCTGTGACAGCAAATGCAAGGCTTAATATCTTCAAGCCTGTCTTCAAGTAACTTTGTTACCCACTCCGGATCGGTAAGGAACTGACGGGCAACGCCCACCGCATCTATCTTTCCCTCGGCAACCGCCTGCGCACCTACCTGTGCATCCATTCTTCCTGCGCAAACAACGGGAATATCCACAAATTTTTTAATATGTGCCACGTCGTCAAGGTTGCAGTTTTCGGGCATATATACAGGCGGATGTGCCCAATACCAAGAATCGTAAGTGCCGTTATCCGCATTAAGCATATCGTATCCTGCGTCCTGCAAATATTTTGCCGCCTTTTCCGATTCTTCCATATTACGTCCCACTTCACTGTACTCCTCGTTGGGCATAGCGCCCTCGCAGAAGCCTTTCATTTTGGACTGAACAGAATAGCGGAGCGATACGGGGAAATCTTCGCCACAGGCCTCTTTTATAGCCTTAACCGTCTCTGCGGCAAAACGGTAGCGGTTTTCGAAGCTTCCGCCGTACTCGTCGGTACGCTTATTGAAAAATTCGATTGCAAACTGGTCAAGAAGATATCCCTCGTGCACAGCGTGAACTTCCACGCCGTCAACGCCTGCATCCTTGCAAAGTTTTGCGGTCTTTGCAAATGCTTCTATAATCTCGTGTATCTGTTCCACCGTCATCTCGGGGCAGTCGATATCGTGTGCCCAACGGGACTTTTGCACCGACGGCGAAGCAAGTTCGTGCGAAGTATCGATAACGGGCTTTATAAGCGCACGGGTAAATTTATTTTTGTGCAGTGGCGCAATGCTCTCGGTAATCGCCCAAGAACGTCCCATTCCGGCAGTAAGCTGAACAAAAAGTTTTGCTCCCGTTTTATGAATTTCATCCATAAATACTTTAAGTTCCTCAAACATTTTGGGATTTTGCCAAAGCCACTTGCCCCAAAAAGTATCTCTCAAAGGCGCAATACCGGGGATTATAAGTCCTACATTGTTTTTTGCTCTTTCAAGAAAAAGGTCTGCCGCTTCCCTGTCAAAATGACAGCCGGTAAGTTCAAACCAACCGAACAGCGACGTTCCGCCCATAGGGCACATTACAATCCTGTTTTTGATTTCAACGTTACCGATTTTCCAAGGTGTAAACAACGCCTCGTATTTTGTGTCCGTCTTCATAAATATGTTCCTTTCTTTTTTGACTTAACACCCTCCGTGCTAAGATAATAATACATTTTCAATTCCGTCCTGCTTTTTTGCAAAACGGGAAAAATTTCCGTAACTTCCTATCCGATTTTGCCGTTATCTCCTATATTAAATTACGAAGTTGCCTTTTGGCGGAAACCCGGGCTTCGGGGCAACACATTTGATTTATAACATTACCCTGCTTTGAAGATATCCGATTAAAATCTCACGGTAATTTTCATTGCCGTTTTATGCAAATTCAGCCGTGAAAGCAATCCGCAAGATACCGCAACAAAACCTTTTTTGTTTTTCTGTGCTATCGGGAAAGTCGCTCATTTAAAGTACGGTGTTATTTTCTTCGCCGTACCGCCATCTGTTTATCGTATTATATCACACATATTTTCAAAAGTCAAAAAAATGCCGTAAAAAATCAAATGTTTTTTCTTTATTTTGAATTTTTATTGCACCGCACTTTTTTTGAATTGCTCCATTTCTCTTCTTTTTCCGTTTCCTAAATGTTCCGTTTTACGTACTGCTCCGCAAGTGCAAGGGTTATCTTACATATTTTTCTCATTTTTTGAAAATTATTATTGACAAACGATAATAATTATTGTATTATTGATATAAACTTACGGTAGGAGGATAAAAAAATGCATTCCAAACGGTCAATAATGCTTTCGTTTATAGCCTGCGGAATAACGGCAGGCGTACTGATTTTTTTAATGTGTATGGCACCTGAGATAGTTAAGCGCTACGGCGAAACAAGAAGCATTATACTGATATGTTTCTATCCCTGCGCTCTGCTCGGTTTGTGCGCATTGGCGATTTTGGCAAAACTGCTTAACAATATTAGGTGCGATAATCCTTTTTGCAGGCAAAACGTACTTTTGCTGCGCATAATCGCACTGCTGTGCTTTATGGCATCGGCAATATTCTTAGCAGGCTCAATATATTATTTGCCGTATCTTTTCCTTTGCGGAGGCACGCTTTTTATTGCGCTGATACTTAACGTTGTTAAAAACGTAATGCAAAAAGCAGTTGAAATAAGAGAAGAAAACGATTTAACGGTGTAGAAAATGATAGTAATTAACCTTGACTTAATGTTGGCAAAACGGAAAATGACTTCCGTGGAACTTTGCAATAAAATAGGCTTGACACAAGCAAATCTTTCGGTACTGAAAACGGGCAAAGCCAAAGCAATACGCTTTTCCACTTTGGATGCGCTGTGCATGGAACTTAACTGCCGTCCCGGAGATATTTTGGAATACGTAGAAGAAGGTGTTGACTATGATGAATGGCGTAACAACAGATAATCAAGCAATCAGTACGGATATTCAAGAGCGGAACCTGAAAATTCAAAACGCAGAGTATACGAATACAAGCAATTCAAGCAACGGAAATTTCAGCGGTACCTCTGAAGCGAACGTCATCAATTCGGTCAAGCCAAACCCGAGTTTCGGCAATGCGCCCGTTATGCACTCCGTGCGGTCTGACGGCGCATCTTTAAGAAAGCCCAAGCCCTGCTATGAAATAAAGCGGAAAGACGTAATTTTCGCCGTTGCTTTCTTTTTGATTTCACTTATAGGCATTCCCCTTACCCTTTGGGGCGGTTTCAGGGGCGGATTTACGCTCTTTTTCGCACCGTCGTTTGCTTGCTTAACGCTGTATTTACACTCAAAAGGAAACACTCCCGATATTTTCGGCTTACTGTGCGGTATCCTCTCCCTCGCGGGAAGCGGAGTGTTCATCTGTTCCGTAAACCCCACGGTGAAATTCTTTCTTTTGATATTTATGTGCATAACTTCCGCCGTATACTTTATTTCGCTCACAGGCAATTCTCTCGGCAGAAGCGACAGCGAAATGTTTTTGGGCACGGGGAAATTTTACGTTTCCGCCGTATCCGAAATCCCCCTTGCACTGCGCTCGTTTTTTCGGGAAAGAATGCAGGCACGTTCCGCAAAATACTTTTAGGTTGCCTTTGCTCACTTCCCTTGCTTGTTATCGTTGTTCCTCTGCTTCAAAGTGCGGATATTGCGTTTGATAATTTACTTGCGGAAATCGCAAGCAGTTGCGGTACATATATACTCAAATTTATCTGCGGAACGCTTTTTGCCGTAGGAACGGTATCCCTCGCCCTTGCACTTAAAAAGAACGGCATTAAAGCAAGCGAAGCAAAACTTTCAAAAGCAAAGGAAAACGTTTATCTTATCTCATTTTTGGGAATAACCTGCGCCGTATATTTAATCTATCTGTTCTCGCAGTTTGCTTATGTAACCGATGCATTCCGTTCGGTTCTTCCCCAAGGTTTTACCGCCTCTGATTACGCACGGAGAGGATTTTTGCAAATGTGCATAGTTGCCGGAATAAATCTTGCGCTTATTTACGCCGTTACCAATTTTATGAACGGTGAAAGAAAAAGTGCTTCCGTAATAAAAGGCGAATGTCTGTTTATCGGAATTTTTACCTTTTTTATAATATCTTCCTCCGTTGCCAAGACCGTAATATACGTTCAGCGTTTCGCACTTACGCAGTTGCGTCTGTTTTCCGCAGTGTTTGCAATATTTACCGCAATAGCGGTGCTTGCGGTGCTGATTAAGATTTTCTTTAAAAAAGTTGCGGTTTTCAGAATATGCACCGTTACGGGGATTTTACTCCTCACTGTATTGGGATTTGCCGATGTTAATGCGGTTATCGCAAACAACAACGCAGACGGCTATCTTTCGGGAAAATTCTCCTATGTGGACGTGGATTATCTTGAACGTTTGGACCTTTCCGCCGTACCTGCCCTTATACGCTTGGAAAATGGATGCAATGAAAAACACGAACACGCATATGCGATGAATGCACGGCAAAGTTTGAAGAACTTAAAAAACAAGTATCTCGGCGAAAATTCAGTTTCGAGAGAAGCAGGTTCATTTAACCGTACCGAATACAAAGGTTTGAAAATGCTCGAAGAATTTTTTCCGAAAACAACTGATTTAAAAATCCCTTAATCCGAAATTCGCCCTTTAAAGCCGAACAATTCCATTGATTGCGGACGTTGTACGGTTCCGAATTTCGGATTTTTTGCGTTGTTACGGCATTTTTTCTTCACAGGCAAAAAAAGTTATTGAATTATCCGCACTAATGGTGTATAATCAGTAAAGATAAATTTTATGCGGAGGATATATGGAAAAGTTTTCTGCGGCACGGATATTCGGTGAAGAAGAAACTTCCGCCGAGACCACGGATAAAAAGGTTCAAAAAAAGAACAGCAAAAAGAAGACGCTTTTGCTTATCGGTATAACCGTACTTATTTTTGTGCTTTTTTTCTGTTTCTTGCTTAAACAAAATTCTTACGTATATTTAAGTCACGACGATTACGGCTACGCCACGTTAAGTTACGTTTATTGGGAAGACGATATGTGGGGGCAAAGTTTCACTCTTGAACAGATGACCCACTACCTTACCGAACACTATAACAGGTGGGGCGGTAGAATACTGAGTTTTGCGCAGGAAATACTCTTGCTTCAAAGAGGAACCGACGTAATGCGTGCATTTAACGCCTGTGCGGTTGCCCTCTCTTTTGTCCTTGCACTTTGCATTGCCCAACGCGGAAAAAAATCCGCACTTTTGCCTCTTTCGGCACTTTTTGCAGTGAGTCTGTTCGGTTTTTTAGGCAAAAGCGCTTCAATAAGGGGGATGTACTGGTACACCGCTTCCATACTCTACACCGTGCCCATAGCCTATATTTTTGCCGGAACACTTTTACTTTACGTAACGGTATTCGGTCAAACGGAAAAGAAATTCGCGCTCTCCAAAATACTTATGATACCTATGTGTACCGTACTGTTCTTTTTCGGCGCATTTTCGATGGAGCAGGTAGGCATTTCGGCAGTTATGACAGTTGCCGTAATCACCGTATATTCCACTTTTAAACACCGCAATCCATTAATGCTGATATACACCGTACCTCCACTGTTATCTTCCCTTTACGGTTACCATATTTTGATTACCGCCGTGGGAAACGAAAGCCGAAAAAATATGCATACGGAATTTTACGCAAAATCCTTACCCGAGCAAATGCTTGAAGGCGGTAAGAATATTGCGGAAACGGTCTTTCAAAGCGGAAACCTCGCTTTTGTTATCTTGATTGCCGCAGTAACGCTTCTTATTGTATTTTTTCTTATAAGAAAACACCGCAAAAATCCGTTTTTCATACTGCTTGGCGCAATTGATACGGTAGGTGCCGTATTCTCTGTTGTTACCGCAAAAAAAGGTACAAACGACGGTTTAACGGATATTTTCCTTTGGTGTTGGCTGTTCCTCATGGCGATAACCGTTTCAATTTGGCTTTTTTCATCCAAAAGCACAGGCGATTTTGTTATTTGGAGTGTGTTCTTCGGCGGACTTGTTTCCCAAGGAGCCTGCCTTATTTCTCCCATATACTATGACTCCTGCTTCATCATCTTCTTTATGTGCTTTGCCGTAGTGAGCATAAGGGCATTTGCCGAAATAACGGGTGAATTTTCCCAAAAGACCGCAACGGTTACCTGTACTGCCATAACGGTCATTGCCGTTGCCGCAGGAAGTATCGGTGCGGGTAAGATCTTCTTCGGTTTTAAGCAAAACGTGCGAGTTCAAGAATATAATGAAAGTGTGCTCACATATGCAGGCGAAATGTATGACCGCTACGGATACGTTTTTGACAAACTTCCGCTTATGAGGCTTAAAGACGAAACTTACACAGGCAGTACTATGCCCTATGACCGTGACTTAATAAAAGACTGGATGAAAATATACTATAAACTGCCCGTTGATTTACAGTATACCGACTTTGAATACGAACCGTACAGCGAAGAACGCCTTGCTGAATTGGAAGAAGAATTTGCCGAAACGAAGAAAGAAACAGATGCAAGATTTGCAGTCGGAGAAGAATAGTTTTTATCAAAAAAACGGTGCGTGAAAATTATTCTTCCACAACAAATCAGTGTTTTTTTGTACGGCATTCCCCAAAAAAACTTACCGTACGCAAAAAATGCCATTACAAATGTAAACGCATACTGCCCGAGGTTTAACCGCCTCGGGTTTTCTTTTTGCCTTTTTATGCATAGTTTTGAAAATCGTTTTTCTTGCCATTATTTGACCTGCTTTCCGTGTATGTTTGTCTTGTATTCGCAGTTTTCTCTTGGTAGAAAAAAAACGAGGTAAGATGTAATGTTTAATATAAAATTCAACACGGAAAATGCTCCGGGTGAATAATGAAGTATTTTAGGAAATGCGGTGTAACCTCGCAAAATGGGGTTGCGCCCTTTTTTTATGCCGATTTAGTTATGGTTTGTTTTTGATTTTGCAGTTTTTCAACTGTTCGTAACAATTCTTGTTCCGTGGGAACATCGGAAAGTCCGTTACCCCTACGGCAACTCCCGTGTTTTATGCATTCTCATTCACCTTTTTCCGTATTTGCATAACAATTGTTTTTCGGTAAGATTTCAGCAATTTCCACGCCTGTATCGCCTATTTTTTATTCTCTCATCTAAATAAGCAAACGCTCCCCTCCAAATCCGTTGACCGATTACTCTTTATATGATAAAATCCTTTTAAGTCATTTT
Organism: uncultured Oscillospiraceae bacterium; assembly: GCA_964492705.1. Lineage (GTDB taxonomy): Bacteria > Bacillota > Clostridia > Christensenellales > QALW01 > UMGS1322. The sequence continues at coordinate 7,308 of CAZBLS010000067.1, forward strand.
AGGAGGCAACTTATGGACATACTTAACAATATGGACTCATTGGGCAATGCGGTATTTGCCGAGGGTGAATCCGTTCTTCAAAAATGTGCCGACGGAGTGTTGGTTACAGAAAGAAAGCACGCATACTCTTCACTTGCGGCGCATATAAACGTTTTTTTAGGTTCGCAGGAAGCATACAAGACACGCTATGTAATAAAAAGCGTAAAAGGTTCGTTTCCCGTTGCCGTTTATCACAAGATAACCATTGAATATATCGGTCTTGAATACACGGTGTACGATTACGGCAAGTCGGCTGATATAAACGACAAAGAATTTACCGAAATCGAAGTTTCAACGGATATTCCGGCAGGCGCACAGATAAGGGACGTTATTGCGTACTTTATTCAGGGCACGCCCGACGGCTTTGAAGATATTATAGTAAAAGAGTTTGAATCCTGTCCGGCGGAGGGTACTTCACAGGTTACGGAAGTAAGAAAAACTTCACCCATACAGGAACAAAAAGAAGTTACCGTGGGTGTAATACGGTGGGATGCTTATTCGGAAACGGGAGTTTACGGTGAACTTAACCCCTCCGACCAAGTTGCACGCTCACTTACCCCAAAGGAATTCCACTTTATGGCACCGTTTTTTGCCCGTTTTACCGACGAGGGTAAAACGTATTTCGGCAAAGCCGACCAAGAGCGTTTTGACAGAGAAGCGGAACTCGCCGTAAAAGCAGGCATTGATTATTTTGCCTACTGCTGGTATCGCAACAGCGACGTTATGTGCTACGCAAGAAGACAGCATATCACTTCAAAATATGCCGACAAGATAAAAATGTGTGCAATTATCGGAGTAAGTCATCTTGATGACGAAACCATTGCCGAACTTGCCCAAAATATGAAAGAATCCTGCTATCTCCGTTTTGATAACCGCCCCGTTGTTTACGTTTACGACAGTTTTAAACACTGCGATTATCTCGAAAAGTTGATACAGGCTGTTAAAGATGCGGGAATAAACGAGGAACTCTATCTCATCGGTATGGTTTCAAGGGCAAATCCCTTTATCGTAAATACCCTTTTACAAAAGGGTCTGGATGCTATCGGTATGTATTCTTTCGGCTCGCTCTCGCCCGACGAACCTTTTGCTTATTCTGCAGAGCAAACCGAAAAAGAAAACATTTCAAGGCTCACTTATTCGGATATACTCGATAACGTGCCGGGGATTACTTTCGGCAGAGATACCCGTCCGAGAATAAAGACACCCGTAACGTGGGCAAATCACGGTTACGGCGGAAAATACACTCTCCCCCCGAC
>CAZBLS010000068.1:0-8446 GCA_964492705.1 uncultured Oscillospiraceae bacterium
GAAAAATAAAAATCAAAAAAGCCTACGCTAACTTTATGGAGAAGATAGCCGTTGCGATTCATATTTACGGTTGGTATATTAAAGAAATTTGCCTTTCACCCATAAAAGGCGGTGACGGCAATACGGAATTTTTACTTTTGGCGGAAAAGGGTGAAAGACCCGATTTCGACTGGAAACCTTTATTGCAAAAAGAGGGATTGCTTTGAAAAAATTAGGCATTTACGTTAATAAAAACAAGGATAGGACCTTGGAATTTACCGAAAAACTTCTTTCCGTTGCCGATAAATTCGGCTTTCAGTGCGATATCTTTGCCGATTCCAAGCAATCGGACGGAAATGCGGAAAAGGAATTTGTTAAAAAATGCGATGCGGTTATCGTTTTGGGCGGTGACGGCACTATTTTGCGTATAGCGGCGGCGGCGGCAAGTTGCTCGGTTCCGTTGCTTTCAGTAAATTTAGGCCATTTGGGTTTCTTAACCGAACTTGAATACGACGAGCCCGAATACGGAATAGAAAAACTTGCAAAGGGCGAATTTGAAGTTGAAGAGCGGATGATGCTTCACCTTAAAGCCGACGGACAGGATTATTACGCCCTTAATGATGTATGTTTGCAACGGGCAAGCAGGGCAAGACTGCTTAAATTCAAAGCATATGCTTCGGGCAGGGCGGTGGATGCACTTTCCGCCGACGGAGTGCTTGTTTCAAGTCCCACGGGTTCAACGGCATATTCTCTTTCGGCAGGAGGTCCCATAATCTGTCCGGACCTTGATTTATTGCTTATGACTCCCGTTTGCGCACACACTTTGCGTGCACGTCCCATAGTATTTTCCGAAAAAGAACGTCTTTCTTTTACGACCGACGATTCTTGCGGTTTTTCGGTACTTTGCGACGGGGTGCATATTCAAAAACTCGACGGAATAAAAAGCGTGGAAGTTTGCAAGTCCGAAAATCCGCTTAAACTTATAAATTTCAGAAAAAAAGACTTTTTCACAAGGCTAAATTCCAAATTTAACGAATGGAACTTTTTGGGGGAGAATAAATGAAGTCAACAAGACACGGCAGAATACTTGAAATAATCGCCAATATGGAGATAGAAACGCAGGAAGAACTTGTTTCTGCCCTTAATAATGAGGGATTTAAAGTAACGCAAGCCACGGTTTCAAGGGATATAAAAGATTTAAGGCTTACGAAAGTTCCCGACGAAAGGGGCGGTTATAAATATACGGCAATTTCAAAAAACGAAACGGGAATAACGCCCAAAATGCGCCAACTTTTCGTAAATGCGGTTACTTCCATTGCATCTGCAAATAATATAATAGTAATAAAAACGCTTACGGGCTCGGCAAATACCATTGCCACCGTTGTGGATGCTCTTAACGAACCGTCTATTTTAGGTAGCGTTGCAGGTGACGATACAATGATAATCGTCGTTGCATCCAACGAACTTGTCGAACCTGTTAAGGAGAAACTTAATTCAATGCTTCAATAACGGAGTTTTTATTATGTTACAGCAACTTTCCATAAAAAATATTGCACTTATAGAAGATATGACATTGGAATTGGGAAAAGGTTTCAATGTTCTGTCCGGTGAAACGGGTGCAGGTAAATCAATAATAATCGATTCTCTTAACCTTGTGCTTGGGGAGCGTGCCGACAGGGAACTTATTCGTCACGGAACGGAAAAAGCAGTTGTTGAAGGTGTTTTTTGCGACTGTCCCGTTGCGGAGGAATTAGTGCGTGAAAACGGAATCGATTGCGATGAGGGAACGGTTATTATCCGCAGGGAAATTTCCCGAGACGGAAAAAGTCTTTGCCGTATTAACGGCAGTGCGGTAACGCTTGCATTCTTAAAAAAAGTTTCGGATAAACTTGCTGATATTCACGGTCAGCACGAGCATCAGGAATTGCTTGACAGAGAAACTCATTTGGATTTTCTCGATTCCTTTGCAGGGGAAGAAGTGCTTAAACAAAGGGAAAACGTGCGCATTGCCTGTACATATTACCGTTCCTGCAACGAAAAACTCAAAGAGGATTGGGGCAGTGCACAGGACCGTGACAGGAAGATAGAACTGCTTGAATATCAGGTTGAAGAGATCGAAAAGGCACAGATAAGATCGGGCGAGGAAGAAGAACTTAAAAAGAAATCGGAAGTTCTCGCAAATGCGGATAAAATAAGGGAGAATTTGGAAGAGGCAGGTAAAAGTACCGACAGAACTCTCGACGATATCCGTATGGCGGTAAGATTGCTTGAAAAGACGGCACAGACTGACGAAAAGTACGCTGAACTTGCTTCAAGGCTTGAAAGTGCTTTTTATGAGATAGAAGATATTGCCGAGACTGTTTTGACGGAGAGCCGTAATACGGATAACGACCCGTACGAACTTGAAAGAATAGAAGACAGGCTTGCTCAAATTAAAAAGATTTTCCGTAAATACGGGCAGAGCGAAGAAGAAGTTTTGAAGTTTTACGACAGTGCCTGTGCGGAACTTGATAAACTTAAAAATGCGGAAGAAACGGTTGCGGAACTGAAAAAACAGGCAGAGCGTTTCTTGACCGAGTACGAAAAACAGGCAAAAATATTAAGTGAAATGCGCCACGATTCGGCGATTGAGTTTGAAGACAGGATTAAAAGCGAACTTTCCGAATTAGGTATGAAAAATGCTTTTTTGGAAGTTGTGTTTGCGCCTGTGCAAGAGCCGTCTTACGACGGATGTGACAAAGTTGAATTTTATTTTTCCGCCAACACGGGTGAAGAACTTAAACCTCTTTCAAAAATAATTTCCGGCGGAGAAATGAGCAGATTTATGCTTGCGGTAAAAAGCGTTGCCGCTGACGATTCCACGTTGCCTACTATGGTTTTTGATGAAATCGATACCGGTATAAGCGGAAACGGCGCTTTGGTTGTTGCACAAAAGATTGCAAGACTTTCAAAAAATCATCAGGTAATCGCCATAACGCATCTACCGCAGTTGGCTTCAATGGCGGACACTCATTTTTTAATTGCCAAGAAGACCGAAAACGGCAGAACTCATACGGAAATAACTCTTATGGATAAGAAAATGCGCTTAGGGGAAATCGCAAGGCTTGCCGGCGGAAACGGGACGGAACTTGCACTTCGCAGAGCGGAAGAAATAATAAACGAAGCGGATGAGTTTAAAAGTAAAATTTAAAAATTTCGGAGTTTATACGTAATATAGAGTGCGTATAAACTCTTTTTTTATGTTGTGCCTGCAATTTATTTTACATAAATTAAAAGGATTAAATACGTTTTTTCCGTCAAAAAATAAATTCAGCACGGAAAAAAGGAGAAACGTTTTTAAATGAAAAAAATACTGACTTTACTTTTAATTTTATGCTTATTGAGTTTTGGCGGATATAATACCGAAAGGGAAATAAGTCAATATACTTCCGTTTCGGCAACGGTGAATACAGAGCAAAAAGTATATTTAGGCGGAAAAACCGTGGGCATTGCCATATATACCGACGGACTTCTTGTAAGTGAAGTTTCGTCGTTTGAAAGCGAAAACGGAAGAGTTTCGCCCTGTGCCGACAGCGGAATAAAGGCAGGAGATTATCTTATTTCAGCCAACGGAAAAGAACTGAATTCGGCTGCGGATATAGACAGAACAGTTGAAATGGGAGAAAAAATCAAATTTACGGTAAGACGGGACGGCGGAGAGTTTGAATGCGAAGTTCAGCCTGCAAAGTGTTCAAACGGCTATAAACTCGGTCTTTGGCTTAAAGACGGCACGGCAGGATTGGGCACCGTTACTTTTATAGAGCCCGAAAGCGGACTGTATATGGCACTTGGACATTCGGTTTGCGACGGAAAAGATAAAACACCCCTTTCGGTAAAAAATGGCAGAATTACCGAATGTACGGTTACGGGAGTGGAAAAAGGTACGAAAGTTAAGGCAGGGGAACTTAAAGGAACGTTTGGCATAAATGCAAAAATACTCGGTACGGTGGAAGAAAATTTAAATTTCGGACTTGTAGGCGTTGCAAACAAAAAAATGATTACGGGTAGGGAAATCTCGTTCGGAAAAAAGGAAGAGGTTAAACTCGGTGAAGCAACGGTGTATTCCGATTTCGAGGGAAACGGTATTAAGGAATATAAAATCGAAATAACAAAAATAAATACGCACAACGAACCGAAAGAAAAAAGTATGTGCATAAAAGTAACGGACGAAGAGCTTATAAGCGTTGCAGGAGGAATTGTGCAGGGAATGAGCGGAAGTCCCATTGTGCAAAACGGAAAACTCATCGGTGCGGTAACTCACGTTTTGGTAAATGACCCGACAAAAGGCTACGGTCCCTTTATAGAAAATATGCTTTCGCAAACGGAAAAACGATGATAGTATCGCTTTTCTTTTGTACCGTACTGCTATTTTAACTTTGCGTTCTCCAAATTGAAAATTTTCTTTGATTTTAATATTAGTTCATACAAAATATAGTGTTATCGCTTGACACAAATTGCTATATGCAGTATTATAAGACAGTAGAAAATTATGGGGGACAGTTATGGATAAAAAGAGTTTTATAGGCGGACTTTGGGAAAAAGAAATCAACGTGCGTGATTTCATACAGGCAAATTACAAAGAATATTGCGGTGACGGCAGTTTCTTGGCAAAGGCCACTCCGAGAACGGAAGAATTGCTTAAAAAAGTAAATTCTCTTTTCGCTCTTGAAAGACAGTACGGCGGAGTGCTTGATATAGATACGGACACCGTTTCTACTCCCACTGCATATGCACCGGGATATATTGATAAAGACAGCGAGATCATCGTAGGTATGCAAACCAACCGTCCGCTTAAAAGGGGAGTCAATCCTTTCGGCGGAATACGTATGGCGCGTCAGGCTTGCGAAGCCTACGGGTATAAATTAGGCGATAAAGTAGAGGAAGAATTCCGCTATCGTACCACTCACAACGAGGGCGTTTTCAATGCTTACAGCGATGAAATGCGCCTTGCAAGGCACTGCCATATAATTACCGGATTGCCCGATGCCTACGGCAGAGGAAGAATCATAGGCGATTACAGGCGTGTTGCCCTTTACGGTATCGACAGGCTCATTGAAGAAAAGAAAAAAGACAGAGCAGAGTTGTCGGCGGAAGTATTTGACGAAGAGAATATTCGCCTCAGAGAAGAAATCGCACAGCAGATAAAATACTTGGGTGAAATCAAAAAAATGGCGCTTTCCTACGGCTATGATATCAGTGCTCCCGCACAGAACGCAAAGGAAGCGATACAGTGGACGTATTTCGGTTATTTGGCTTCCATAAAGGAGCAAAACGGTGCGGCGATGTCACTGGGCAGAGTAAGCACTTTCTTTGATATCTATATTGAAAGAGACCTTGCCGACGGAACTCTTACAGAAGAGACCGCACAGGAACTTATGGACGATTTCGTGCTTAAACTGCGTATTGCACGCCATTTGCGTACACCCGAATACAACGAACTTTTCGGCGGAGATCCTATGTGGATCACCGAAGCGGTAGGCGGTATGGGCGAAGACGGCAGAACTCTTGTTACAAAAAACAGTTTCCGTATGCTCAATACTCTTTACACGTTAGGTTCTTCACCCGAACCCAACCTTACGGTCCTTTGGTCCAACAGTTTGCCCGAGGGATTCAAAAAGTTCTGTGCAAAGGTTTCTTGCGATACGGATTCCATACAGTACGAAAACGATGACGTTATGCGCCCCGATTACGGCGACGATTACTCCATTGCCTGCTGTGTTTCCGCAATGAAAACAGGTAAGCAAATGCAGTTTTTCGGCGCAAGGTGCAACTTGGCTAAATTGCTTATCGTCTCCCTTAACGGCGGTTACGATATAATGACAAAGTCCCATATCGGCCCTCAAACGGAGCCTTTTAAGGGCGATACGCTTGATTTTGACGAAGTTTATTCCCGTTTTAAAGTATATGCTTCTTGGCTTGCCAAACTTTACGTTAATACGATGAACGTTATCCATTTTATGCACGATAAGTATGCTTACGAAAAATGTCAAATGGCTCTTCACGATACATTTGTGCACAGGTTTATGGCATTCGGTATTGCGGGACTTTCCGTTACCGCCGACTCGCTTTCGGCAATAAAATACGGTAAGGTTCATCCCAAGAAAGACGAAAACGGTTATATTGTGGGCTTTGAAACAGAGGGAGATTTCCCCAAATTCGGTAACGATGACGACAGAGTCGATACCATTGCCAAAGACCTTACTCATTTGATGATAACCGAATTGCGCAAAACTCCCACCTACCGTAATGCGGAGCATACACTTTCGGTACTTACAATTACTTCAAACGTTATGTACGGCAAGCATACTGCCGAAACTCCCGACGGAAGAAAATCGGGCGAGCCTTTTGCTCCCGGAGCCAATCCTATGCATAATAGGGAAGAAAACGGTGCCCTTGCCTCCCTTAACTCCGTTGCAAAACTTTCATACGACGATTGCCGAGACGGTATTTCCAATACTTTCTCCGTTACACCCAATACACTGGGAAGAAACGAAGAAGAACGTGTTTCCAATTTGGTAAACGTGCTTGACGGATATTTCGCAAAAAAGGCGCATCATATAAATGTAAACGTTTTGGACAGAGAAACACTTGTTAAGGCTTATAACGATCCCAATGCATATCCCAACCTTACTATAAGAGTATCGGGATATGCGGTAAACTTCCACAAACTTTCAAAAGAACAGCAGCGTGAAGTAATAAGCCGTACTTTCCACGAAAAGTTATGACGGGAAGAGTATCCGCATTTCAGTCAATGGGCACACTTGACGGTCCGGGTGTAAGATTTGTTGTTTTTTTGCAAGGATGTCCGTTAAGGTGTATTTGTTGCCATAATCCCGAAACTTGGGATTTTAACGGCGGAAGTGAGTATACGGCAGACGAAGTTTTCAATAAGGTTATTCGCTTTAAGGAGTATTTTGCCCAAAAAGGAGGAATTACTCTTTCCGGCGGAGAACCCCTTATGCAAGCGGATTTCGCAAATGAGATTTTTACAAAATGCAAAGCAAATAATATAAACACCTGCCTTGATACAAGCGGATGTATATATAATGACAGCGTTGCATCCTTGCTTGAAAAAACCGATTACTGTATGCTTGATATTAAGTACACAACCGAAGAAGATTACCGTAAAAACGTGGGATGTTCATATTCTTTACCTCTTGCGTTTTTGGGCGAACTTAATAAAAGAGGCATTGCTACCCGTATCCGACAGGTAATAATTCCCCATTATAATGACAGGGAAGAAGACATATTGCGCCTTAAAGAGATATTAAAAGGTTTTGAATGTGTTAAAGAGACGGAATTGCTTCCGTTTAGAAAACTCTGTATTGAAAAATACGGTAAATTGGGCATAGAATTCCCCCTTGCGGATACGGAAGAGACAACGCAGGAAAAAATCGAAGAATTACAGAGCATTTTAAACGCACCTTGAACGGGTGCGTTTTTTCGTCAAAAAAATATAAGAGAGTTTCTTGACGGAGGGAATTTATGGTGTTATACTGATATAAAAGAAGGGAGGTAAATATGTAAATATGAAGATAACTTTTTTGGGTGCAGCACACGAAGTTACGGGTTCGTGTACGCTTTTGGAAGTGAACAATAAAAGAATACTTATAGATTGCGGAAGTGAACAGGGCAAAGATATTTACGAAAACTGTACGCTTCCCGTATTGCCGACTCAAATAGATGCACTTTTGCTTACTCACGCTCATATGGATCATTCCGGCAAAATACCGTATTTGGTTGCAAACGGGTATAAAGCACCTGTTTATGCTACGTTTGCCACTATGCGCCTTTGCGAAATTATGCTTAAAGATTCGGCTTTTATACAGGAATCCGAAGCGGAGTGGCGTAACAGAAAAGCAAAGCGAAACGGGGGAGAAGAATATACGCCTCTTTATACCGTAAAGGATGCGCAAAGTGCCGTTAACCTTTTTGTTCCGAAAAAATACGGGGAAATTTTTGAAATATTTGACGGAATTAAAGTAAAATTCACCGATGCGGGACATCTTTTGGGTTCGGCAAGTATACTTATAGAGGCGGAAGAAGAGGGTAAGAAAACAAGCGTTCTCTTTTCAGGTGATCTTGGTAATATAAACAGACCGCTTATTCGCGATCCTCAAAAGTGTGAAAATGCAGATTACGTTATAATAGAATCCACTTACGGCGACAGGCTTCACGGTGAAAGACCCGACTACGTGGCGCAGTTGGCGAAAATCATACAAAGCACTTTTGATAGAGGGGGTAACGTGGTAATTCCGTCCTTTGCTATCGGCAGAACGCAGGAATTGCTTTATTTACTCCGAGTTATAAAAGATAAAAAGCTTATTAAAGGTCACGGTAATTTCCCCGTTTACGTGGACAGCCCATTGGCGATTGAAGCAACGGGAATTTATTCGGACGGTATGGATGATTTCTATGATGAAGAGGC
>CAZBLS010000069.1:0-8379 GCA_964492705.1 uncultured Oscillospiraceae bacterium
GGGGTGACGGAGAAGAAAAGAGGAAGAAACTCTGCGAAGAATATTGCTTGTTAGGGATCGGATATGCGTTCTCTCCTGTGTTGTGTGCTCGCAAGCCGTACGGTTTGCGCATTTTTCGACAAAACTTGTAGTAAACGCTACCCGAATTAAATTACGGAGGATTTATGGAGAACAGGGACGCTATGGCACAGCACTTAATAGAGTGTACTGTGGAAACGGTTTATACACACGGTCTTGAAAAGACCACCACAAGCCGTATTGCACGGAGTGCCAACCTTAACGAAGCGTACATATACCGCTGTTTTAAGGACAAAGACGACCTGCTTTCCAAAACCTTTGCCTACGCCGACAATATGTTTCTGCAACAACTTTTGGATAACTTCCCCGTAATGGAGTTTGACGGTATCGATTACGAACTCCGTTGCAGGATCCTTTTCAAAAAGTGTTGGGATTACATAATGTTGCACACACACTGGCTCATCTTTTACATAAGATACTATTACTCTTCGACGTTTCAGGAATTTTCTTATGAAGAACATATGGAACGTTTCAACGTGCTGATAGACTTATTAAAGCCGGCGTGTCACCCCGAAGCCAACCCCGTAACGGTACTTCATCACTTAATGGATACGTTGTTGGGGCAGGCAAGAAAACAGATCCTGCATCCGCAGGACCCTGAACAGGCAGAAGCAGATACTTTTCATCTTCTGTTCAGTGTGTTAAAACACGGTAAGGGTATTTAAGGAGTTTTTAATGAATAAGACCGTTAGGAAAATTTGGGATATAACTACCACCGTTCTTGTAGTTCTTGTAGTGTTATTGGCTGTTGCCCTTGTAGGCGTTCGCCTTGTGGGCATCAAGACCTATGCCGTGGTATCGGGTTCAATGGAACCTGTTTATCCTACCGGTTCTTTGCTGTACGTAAAGTCGGTTGACACTGCCGAATTGGCTGTGGGCGATTCCATAACCTTTATGCTCAACGAAGATACCGTTGCCACCCACCGTATCGTCGAAGTTATTCCCGACCCTGACGATTCAAGCGTAGTTCGCTTTAAAACAAAGGGTGATGCCAACAATCAGGTTGACGGCACGCCCGTACACTGCAAAAACGTTATCGGCAAACCCCTTTTTGCCATACCTTATATGGGCTATTTTGCAAACTTTGTGCAAAATCCCCCGGGATTGTACTTGGCAATCGGATGTGCCGCAATTCTCGTGGTTCTTGCCTTTGTGCCCGACCTTTTTAAGGAAGAAAACAAAAAAGAACCCACCCCCGAGGAAAACGGGGATTCAAATTAGGGGTAACGCCGCAAGGCTCCCGATATTCTTTAAAGGAGGTTTTTGTTATGAAAACAAGAACAAAAGCACTGGTACTCGCTTTTGGTGCGGTTTTGCTCGTCGTTACCACCGTGTTTGTGACAATGGCGTTTCTTACCGACACTGACAAAGTTACCAACACATTTACCGTAGGTAAAGTCGAAATCACCCTCGATGAGGTTGACGTTGACATTTACGGTTCACCCGTTCCCTCCGCATCCGCAAGGGTTCAGGAAAACAGTTACAAACTTATCCCCGGACATTCATATGAAAAAGATCCTACCGTTCACGTAGGTGAAGGTAGCGAAAACAGCTGGATATTCGTTAAGGTGGAAAATCAGATCGCCGACGTTATCCTTGAAGACACAGATAATCAATCAATTGAAAATCAAATTGTGACCAACGGATGGACCGCTCTTACCGGCGTTAGCAACGTTTACTACAAACAGTATACCGGCAACGGAGTTAAACAGGACCTTATCGTATTTGACGGATTTACCGTTAAAAACGACATCGATCTTTCCGATTACTCCGACAAAACTATCGTAATCACCGCTTATGCAGTACAGCTTGACGGTTTTGCGACTGCGGCTGATGCTTGGAACGTTGCCAAGGACCTCGGTGCAACGCCTACCCCCACAGCCAACAACTAAGTTAAAAGAGTTTAACACTTTTTTATCCCAATAAAACGAAAGGAGGATTCTTATGAAAAAGAAAATTTTCGCAACGGTTATTGCAACAGCGCTTATTCTTTGCTGTGCTATCGGCGCAACGTTCGCTTGGCTTTCGGTAAAAACTTCCGAAGTTAAGAACACCTTTACCGTAGGTAACATCAACATCAGCCTTTGGGAACACGCAATCACCGACGGCGGTAAAGAATTTGCTTCCCCCAGAGCAACAGTTACGGCAAATGACGGCTACGTAATGATCCCCGGAGCAACTCTTGTAAAGAACCCCACGGTTACCGTTGAGGCAAACTCCGAAGATTGCTGGGTGTTTGTTAAAGTTGAAAAATCCGCAAACTTCGATACGTTTATGACCTATACGGCTAATTCCGCTTGGACCAAACTCACCTTGGGCACGGAAGAAACCGGTTACGAAGTATATTACCTTGAACATACTTCGCAGACGGCCGATAAAGATTACGGCTTTATCGCAGACGAGAAAGTAACCGTTAAGGACACCGTTACCAAGGATCTGCTTGACGCCGTTCAGGCAAGCCCCTCCACACAGCCTACTCTTAAATTTACCGCTTATGCAATACAAAAAGACGGTATCACCACAGTTGCCGATGCGTGGAGCAAAGTTAAAACACTCGGCTAACTTAAAACTACAACTAAAATTCAAATGAAAGGTATTCAAAAACAATGTCAAAGAAAAAGATAGTAACCCTCGCACTTTCAGCCATCATTGCAGTTACAGCAATCGCAGGCGCATCACTTGCGTATCTTACCGATACCGACAGCGCAACCAACACATTTGCCGTTGGTAACGTAAAAATCAAACTTAACGAACAGCAGAGAAAATACGATAACAACGGCAACGTTACAGGTCTTGAAGACTTTGTAAACAACAAAAATCTTCAACCTATCGTAGAGTCCGCTCAATCGGATGCGAAAGACAAATACGGTCTTCCCACTTCCGGCAACTATGTTGACAAGATCGTAACCGTAACCAACACCGGTAAGAACTCGGCATACGTACGTGTTCTCGTTGCAATTCCCGCTGACCTTGAAGGTTCTGATGCCTCCAAGAACGTTCTTCACTGGAATACCGGTAACAAATTCACTGCAGCCGGCAATTACGACACAACCGCTACTCCTCAGCCCGAGAACGCCGACTATGCTACCAAATGCGTTTACAAGAACGAAAACACGACCGTTACTCTTGACGGTATCGTTTACAACATTTACTCGTTCACTTATGCAGACGCTCTTGCTTCCGGCGCTACTACCGAATATGCTTCATTCGTAGGCTTCTATCTTGATAAAAATCTTGATTGTGACTATGATGCCAACGGCAAACTTTTCTATACGGTTAACGGCACCAAGGTTACTTATGACCTTACAAAAGGCATAAAAGTTCCCGTATATGCTCAGGCTGTTCAGGCTGACGGATTTAATTCCGCTTCGCAGGCATTCTCTGCTTCCGGACTTCCCGTTAATCCTTGGGCATAATTCTTAATTTTCTCGGAGATAACGCACAATGAATAAAAAGAAAATATTTACTTTGGCTCTTGTAGCGATTATCGCAGTTGCGGCGATCACAAGTGCATCGCTGGCATATTTCACCGACACAAAAACAGCCAAGAACACCATAACAATGGGTAGTGTTAAGATCACTCTCGATGAGGGTGAAGTTGACAGTAAAGGTCAGTTTACAGACGGCGGAAAGCGTATTGAGGGCGGTATCGCATACGGTCCCGATGCAGTCTTCCCCGGTGCCGAAATTGACAAAGACCCCACTGTTAACAACGTGGGACGTAACGGCGCATACATCCGCGCAACCGTTAACATAAGCGATTGGGCAAACATATGCGGTGCATATTTCCCCAACGCTCCCGTTGCTTTCACCGACGGTTACGAGGAAACTCTTATGCTTCTCGTAGGCGAATTGGGTGAGGGTTGGTCGGTTACCGACGCTGTTGCAGGTGACACTTTTACCGTCGGTCAGTTTGACGTAAAATTCATTTTGAAGTATGACGGTGTTCTCCCCTCGGGTGAAAGCACAACGCCTATCTTCTCAAAGGTTTACGTTCCTACCGAATTCACTAACGAAACCGCTTCCTGTCTTGACGAAATCACCATTGTTGCCGAGGCAATGCAGGAAAACAGTTTCAATACTTGGGAAGAAGCATTCTCCGCCTTTGACGGCGAGGAACTTCCCAACTAATACGCTGTAAAGTAATCCCCATTACTTACTGACTGTGGCTTGCACCCTCCTCCTTTATAAGGGTGCAGTCATAGCAGAGTACCCGCATTTTACGTGCGGATATTCTGCTATGACTCAATAAAACACAGGAAAGGAACTTGTATGAAAAAATTAAGTATTAAAGGTAAAATATCGGTAATTTCGGTAGTGTCGGTCATCGCACTTTCGGCAATCGGCGCAACAACAGCGTTTTTCTCTACCGAAGATACAGCCCGTAACGTTATTACAACGGGAAATATTAAAATAGATTTATTTGAAACTGCACTTAACAATGACGGTGAACACGTGCCATTTGAAGACCGATTGGACGTTATGCCCGGTGAAACGGTTTCCAAAAACGCACAAGTCGAAAACATCGGTGGGCAGGAAGCCTATATACGTGTAAAAGTTACAACGCTTATCGAACTTGCCGACGGCAAACAAGGCGATGCAACGCTTATCACGCTTGACTTTAATACGGAAGATTGGACCGAAAAGGACGGATATTGGTATTACAACTATCCCCTCGCTCCCGACGAGACCACTTCACCGCTGTTTACATGTGCGGAATTTTCGGGCAAAATGAACAACGATTATCAGGAAAGCAAAGCAATTATAGACGTCACCGCTTACGGTGTACAAAAAGCCCACAACGGAGATTCGGCATTAACCGCATTAGGTTGGGGTAAAGACCCTGTACCTACCGCCACCGCCATACCCACGTCAATTACGGAATAACAGGAAAAGGAGGCTGATGAACTATGACGGCAAAATTAAAAAAACGCATTATATCCGCACTTATCGCAGTTTCGGTTTTATTTTCACTCATTCCCTCGAGTATGAAACTTAAAAGCACAGGCGCAACGCCGAGCAAAGACGATATCGGCGCAATAGCCTATATAAAAGACGATGATTTTCCTCTGTCTTCAAATCCCGTTGACCGAGACGGTACGGGCAGTATGTACCACGTAAAAAAATCCGAACTTCCCGAAAAAGTTGTTATAACGGACTTCTATTATAACGAAAAAGAAATAAATTCGGAAGCACTTTATAAAATCGATGCCACAACAGGCTATGCGTGGAACGAAAAATATAAGGACTTCCATTGGATTGAAGCAAAATCGGTTGAGATAATCTATAATGAAGATGCTTTTATATTCGATTCCGCAGGCGAATTGGTTGACGGCAGTATTGACTTGCCCCAGTACAACAGTGTTTCGCTTTTTGCAAAGTCCTCCCTTAAAGGCGAACTGACATATCAGTGGCAGATCTGTTATGACCGTGCAAGAGAACTTTTTGCCGATATCCAAGGCAATACCGATGCTCAATTGGATCTCACTTACGGCAAAATATATTATATGCTCGATCACCACCGCACAGCACAGGTTCGTTGCCTGATTTCCGACGGTGAAAAAATCGCTTACAGTGACGTTATAACCGTCAATATGCTCCTTTACACCAACGACAACGGTTTTGCAAGTGATGAAAGCAACTATGTTAACGGCATAAGTGCATATTCCCGTGCTTTCTACGGAATAAACACTCTTGACGCAGGTTCGACGAAAGCTACGTACAAAGTTACCGTAACCTATAAGTTTGAAAACGGCGAAACCGCAGCCAATACTCATGAAGCATTCATTGCCGACGGCGAAGATTACAACAATACAGTAACTTTCCCCACGGTTGAGGGTTATCTGCCCTACGTAAACAATGTTCGCGAAGACGCCCATACTTTCTCGGGCAAAGTAACGGAAGATATTACCGTTGAAGTAGTTTACAAACCCACCGACGTTAACTATACGGTTATCTATTATAAGCAGAACCTTGACAACAACAAATATACCGAGGCGGAACGTGAAACGCTCCAAGGTCGTACGGGCGAACAAATTCCCGAAATCACAAAAGCCTACGAAGGATTTTACAGCCTTTTGTATGAACGCCCCACTATTGCAGCCAACGGCTCAACAGTAGTTGAAATTTACTTTGACAGATATTATTATCTGATCAATTTTGATATGGACGGCGGATACGGTTCCGATCCCGTTTATACACTCTACGGCGCACCCGTCCCCGAAGTTCCCGATCCTCAAAAAGCAGGTTATACTTTCCTCGGTTGGGCTGAAACAAAGGGCGAGACCGACCAAAGCAAAGCGGTTGAACTCCCCAAAACAATGCCTGCCTACGCTAACGGCTCTAAAACTTACTACGCTATATGGAAAGTTGGCGATACCGCAAAAGTTACAATAGTATTCTGGGGCGAAAACGCCAATGACGAACATTATTCATATCTGTCGAAAGAAACGGAAGAAATAAACAAAAACGGTATATATTTAAAAACCGGCAGAGAGTTTACGTATTCCGAAACGGGTATGCTTACCTGCGACAAAGGTACTCATACTCACACTGATGATTGCTATGAGTTTATCTGTTTAACGGAAACACACGAGCATAGCAGCGATTGCTATACGTGCGGTAATGCCGACCATAAACACGGCGTCGGTTGTTATGAAGGTGTAGGAAACAGTGCCTCACCCTTAAACCCACCGGACAATCCCAAGAACGGTCAGGTTTACAGCGGTTCATTCATCATTCGTTATAGTTATATCTACATCAATGGTAAGTGGTATAATTATTCCGGAAGTGTTGCAAACGGCAATACCGTTTCCCCCAACTGCGGAATGACAGAACACACTCATAATGCTGCCTGTGTCGGTTGCGGTAAGACTGAACACATACACACAAGAGCAAACTGCTATAAACTTACCTGCACGGTAGAGGAGCACACTCACACATCTTCTTGCTATCTGCAAGGAGCAGGTCTTGATAACACACTTTGGAAATTCGTCAAATCCGATACGGTAATTGTCGAAGCCGACGGCTCAACCGTTTGCAACGTGTATTACGACAGGGTTGAATACAGTGTGCAGTTCTACGAAAACCAATCCTGTTCATCAAACAGAGAATACACATCCCTGAAAATCACTGCCAAATGGGGCGAAAACATTTTAGAGAAATGGCCCACATATAACGGAAGTTCAAGTTGGTACGTTAAGGATAAGAGTAACACGTGGCAAAACAGTATACAGGTTATGCCCGTGGGCGGTGCAAAATTTTGGGGTCCTAAATCCGGAAGTTCAACATACACCGCAACCTACTATGTTGAAATATCAGATGGTGAAAAATACGATGTAATAGGCTCGGACGGTCGCTATTACAAAGTACATCACACCGACACAAGTAATTCATCCGGTAACGTTACCGACGAAGAGCGTTACGGTATTGAGGGATTTACAATCAACAACAGTATTTCCACATCAAACGGCAATAGTTACGGCGGTTCCAAATTCTACTACACCCGTAACTCGTACAATCTGACGTTTAACGACGGGTTCAGCGACATAAAGCACGAGTCCGTTAAGTATGAAGCGCCCCTTGCTTCCTTTAAGGATTACGTGCCCGAAATTCCCGATGAATACGAACCGAACTCCGTTCAATTTGCAGGTTGGTATCAAAATCCTCAATGCACCGGCGAAGAATTTAAGTTGGAAGAACACAATATGCCTGCCAACGATTTGATTCTTTATGCAAAATGGGTTCCCGTAACACATAAGGTACGGTTCTTCCTGACGGAAGACGACCTTGCAAAAGGAAACGTCTATAATCCCGACGAAACTACTCCCGAAAAGGCAGAGTTTGACGTTCCTCACGCCGATTACGTTGCGCAGGACTACGTTGATAGCTACCTTACAAAGCAGGCAATGGTTGAAGCCAAGCCTTTCGGCAACTATACCTTTGTAATTTGGTATTACTACGATAACGGTGTTAAAAAATACTTTGACCCTGCAATGCAGATCCGCAAGGACCTCGACCTTATCGCAGAATGGTCTTCGGATTCATTTGTAAAATACACGGTACAGTACGTTCTTAAAGATAACCACAACGTAAAGGTTGCCGACGATACGGTAGGCTCGGGTCGTGCAGGCACAACGAAAACCTTTGATGCAAAAGGTGGCAGTGACCTTTATGCAACTTACAGAGAAAATTATTATCCTACGGTAAAATCACAGTCGGTTATACTTGATATCGACGAAAGCAATATCGTAATCATCTTTGAGTACGTATACGGCGAATATCCCTATACGGTTCACTATG
>CAZBLS010000070.1:0-8293 GCA_964492705.1 uncultured Oscillospiraceae bacterium
GTATAAATACGTATACTGCAAAAGGCTTAAAAGATTTATCCGAAATAAGTTTAAGCATCCACCGTATTGCAACGTATCCCACTGTAAAGGCAGATACCATTCCCAAAATAAGGGGGAATACCGTAATGTGAATTTCTCCGTAGTCGCCCATATGGAGAAAAAATTTAAGCAGATCCCAACAAAATGCGCCGAGAATTGCCGGTATGCTCATTAAAAATGAAAATTTAGCCAAAAATTTGCGGTCAAGACCGGCAAATACACCACCGGAAATCGTTGAACCGGAACGAGAAAGACCGGGGAGAGTGGCACAGCCCTGTACGCAACCTACTACTGCCGCATCAAGTACCGTCATAGTTTCAAGATCTTTGCATTTGCAGTCTTCGGAAACTTTTCTTTTTGAAAATACTTCCATTGTATAAAGTAAAATGCCCGTTATCATAAAACCGTAGCCCAAAAAATAATAAGAAAACATATCATCAAGCAGTACTTCAAACAAAACGGCAATGATAACCGTGGGAACGGTCGCCGCTAAAATCATAAGCGTAAGTTTTTGTTTTGGATTTTTTATAATGGAAATAATATCTTTTCCGAAAACGAGTAATACTGCTGCGAGAGTGCCTATATGCAAGCAAACATCAAAAATACGGGGAAGACCGTAAAGCCCCATAAGATTTTCAGCAAGTTCCAAGTGACCGCTGCTGGAAATGGGTAAAAATTCCGCAAGACCTTGCAATATACCCAAAATCAGTGCTTGCCACCACGAAATGCTATTTTCAAGCAAAACAAAATTCATATTATATACCTCCTGTTACCGATAAGTATAGCACATATTTTGCATATTGTCGAAAAAATATTTCGGTCCGAATAAAAATATACGGTCAAAAGCGAAAAATAAGAACAATTCGGTTGCTTTTTTCGGCAAAATAGGGTAAAATAGATTGAGAAAAAATCAGGAGGAGATATTATTTTATGCAATACTCAAACGAAGTAGAAGAAATGATGTGTGTTGCTAAGGGCGCAAAACACGATCCCGCTCCTATCCCCGAGGAAGGCAAATGGGTTCATTCCAAGGAAATCAAGGATATTTCCGGTCTTACTCACGGCATAGGTTGGTGCGCACCTCAGCAGGGTACTTGCAAACTTACCCTTAACGTTAAAGACGGTGTTATTCAGGAGGCTCTTGTTGAAACAATAGGTTGCTCCGGTATGACACACTCCGCCGCTATGGCTGCTGAAATTCTGCCCGGCAAAACCGTGTTGGAAGCACTTAACACGGACCTTGTTTGCGATGCAATCAACGTTGCTATGCGTGAACTTTTCTTGCAGATTACCTACGGCAGAACACAGACTGCTTTCTCCGAGGGAGGTCTTCCCATCGGCGCAGGTATGGAAGACTTGGGCAAAGGTCTCCGTTCACAGGTAGGTACAATGTATTCCACCGCCGCAAAGGGTGTAAGATACCTTGAAATGGCTGAGGGTTACGTACTTGAAGAAGGACTTGACGAGAACGGTGAAGTTATCGGCTACAAGTTCGTTCATCTCGGCAAAATGATGGAGGCTATCAAAAAGGGCGTTGACCCCAAAGAAGCCTATGAGAAAAATATCGGTACATACGGTCGCTATGCTGATGCAAAGACCTATATAGATCCGAGAAAGAAATAAGGAGGGCAAAATAATGGCAAACTTTGAAAGTTATGAGAGAAGAATAAATCAGATAAATGCTGTCCTCAAAGAATACGGATTTAATGATCTTGACGAAGCAAAGGAATTTGCTCTGTCCAAAGGCGTAGATGCCGATGCTATCGTAAGAGATACTCAGCCTATCGCTTTTGAAAACGCTTGCTGGGCATATACACTCGGTGCCGCACTTGCTCTTAAAAAAGGATGCAAGACCGCCGCTGATGCAGCAAAAGAGATCGGTGTAGGCTTGCAGGCATTCTGTATTCCCGGTTCGGTTGCAGATCAGCGTAAAGTAGGTCTCGGTCACGGAAACCTTGCTTCAATGCTTTTGAGCGAAGAGACAAAGTGCTTCTGCTTCCTTGCAGGTCACGAAAGTTTCGCAGCCGCAGAGGGTGCAATCAAAATCGCTCTTAATGCAAACAAGGTACGTAAAGATCCTTTGAGAGTTATCCTTAACGGTCTCGGAAAAGACGCCGCTTATATCATAAGCCGTATTAACGGTTTCACTTATGTTGAAACAAAATACGATTACTACACAGGTAAACTCAACGTTGTTTACGAAAAAGCATTCTCCACAGGCGATAGAGCCAAGGTAAAATGCTACGGTGCCGACGATGTTTCCGAAGGTGTTGCGATTATGATTCATGAGGGCGTTGGCGTTTCCATTACCGGTAACTCCACCAACCCCACCCGTTTCCAGCATCCTGTTGCAGGTACATACAAAAAGTGGGCTAACGAAAACGGCGTTAAGTATTTCTCAGTTGCTTCCGGCGGAGGCACGGGAAGAACTCTTCACCCCGATAACGTTGCGGCAGGTCCCGCTTCCTACGGTATGACCGATACTATGGGCCGTATGCATTCCGATGCGCAGTTCGCAGGTTCTTCCTCCGTTCCCGCTCACGTTGAAATGATGGGTCTTATCGGCGCAGGTAACAACCCGATGGTTGGTATGTCCGTTGCCGTTGCAGTTGCTTGCGAAGAAGCAATGAAAGGCTGATATTTAAATTAAAACGATAAAACACGGTATTAAAAAGATACCGTGTTTTGTTTTAACGTATTCGTGCGGAAATATAAGACCGCTGTTTTTTACCGTAGATAAAATATGCGACGTATGTATGAAATATCGAGCATAAAAATACCGTACTGTTTTAATGAAATTATATTTATAAACTTTTTTCCGATTCTCACAGTAAAATGATTTTTTACAAAAACATATATTAATACTCTTGCCGTAAAAGAAAATACCTCTGCGTTTTTTGCAGAGATATTTTTTGCTGTTTTGCAAATTTATAAAACAGTGGGAATTTCCTCAATGCCTTTCTTCTTCGCAGGAGTAATTTTCGCAAAATCTTGCGTGGAAAGAGGCAGGTTCGTTACCTGCATACAGGTGTGAAAGATCGCCGAATGCTGAACATCTGAACTGCGCAAGTCCTTTTTCTCTTTCTTCCGTAGCAAGAACGGTGACCGAAGAGGGAAGCGCCACAAATCCGTGCCAAAGAACCATTGGCGAAATATTTAATAAGTGGGATAAAATCACACATTCTACGCCGTAGTGGCAAAAAAGAGCCACAGTATCTCGGTTTTCCCGTTCAACGTCAAAGTAAATTCCGTTATGTCTGTAACCGTGGTGCAAAAGCAATTTATCAAGTCCCGAGCAAACTTCGTTGTATTTTTCCTTTAAATCGCCGCTTTTTCCGTATTGGGTTTCCGACCAACGTGATACATCGAAATATGCAGGTTCTTCCATTAAAAATGAGGGAAGTCTGTCCCAAACATAGGTTTTTTCGCCCGTTTGAGGATTTACTGCAGTAGCATCAAATTCTCTGAGCCAATCAAGAACTTCATATTCTTTATTTAATGCCTGCAAAGTGGGCATTGCGGTACTTATCGCTCTTTGCAGAGGCGAAGTATAAAAATAATCGATATCAGCCTGTAAAAGTCTGTCCTTTAAAAGTTCAGCCTCTCGCTTACCTTTTTCCGTTAAGTCGGTTTTCGGTTTATTGGGTTCTCCGTGTCGGATTATAAGCAGTTTCATTTAATTTCTCCTAAAAAATTTGGGTATATTATACAGTATTTTTTCCAAACAGGCAAACGGAAAGGCGTATTTGACATATAAAAAATTATATGTTAAAATAACAGCGCTTTGTAAAAAGGAGCAAAAAAATGATTCGGTTATCAGACAGTTTTACTTACAAAAAGTTGCTGAAATTTACTTTTCCGTCCATAATAATGATGGTTTTTACGTCGGTATACGGAATAGTAGACGGCTTTTTTGTTTCAAACTATGCAGGAAAAACGCAGTTTGCTGCAATTAACTTAATAATGCCTTTTTTGATGATCTGCGGTTGCATCGGATTTATGTTCGGTACCGGCGGTGCCGCACTTATTTCCAAAACCTTGGGTGAGGGCGATAAGAAAAAAGCCGATGAAATTTTTTCGCTTATAATTGCGGTTTCAGCGTGCTTGGGCGTGATTATCGGTGTTTTGGGATTTGTTTTTATTGAGCCGATTGCACTCCTTTTAAAAGCAGAGGGAGAGATGCTTGGTTATGCCACCCTTTATGCGAAAATTATTTTGTGTGCACTTCCGTTTTATATATTGCAGTTCGAATTTCAAAGCCTTTTCGTCGCGGCAGAAAAACCGAAACTCGGTCTTTACGTTACCGTTGTGGCAGGATGCACGAACATTGTACTCGATTGGGCACTCACACCTAAATTCGGACTTTCGGGAGCGGCAGTTGCTACTGCGGTAAGCCAAGCAGTGGGCGGAATAATACCTCTTATTTATTTCTTCGGCAAAAAGAATACAAGTAAACTGAATTTTGTCCGTTTTGAATTTGATTTTAAATCGCTTGTTAAAGTGTGCAGTAACGGTTCGTCGGAGTTTTTAAGTAACATTGCCATGTCACTTGTAAGTATACTTTACAACTATCAACTTATGCGTTATGCGCAGGAAGACGGCATTTCGGCTTACGGCGTGCTTATGTACGTAAGTATGATTTTTCAGGCTGTATATATCGGCTATTCTGTGGGAATTTCTCCCGTTATCGGCTTTCATTACGGCGCCGATAATAAAAAAGAACTTCACAGTTTGCTTAAAAAGAGCCTTACGTTTGTCGGAATATTTGCAATAGCGATGTTCTTTGCAGGAGAACTGCTTGCCGAACCTTTTTCAAAACTCTTTGTAGGCTACGATGATAATCTGCTTAACATTACGTCAAATGCATTTAAAATATTTTCTTTCTCATTCCTGCTTTCGGGATTTTCCATATTCGGTTCGTCATTCTTTACATCACTCAATGACGGCTTTACCTCGGTGGCAATATCGTTTTTGCGTACCGTTGTATTCCAAGTAGTGGCAGTTATTGTATTCCCGTTAATTTGGGAAATAAACGGCATTTGGTTTTCCATTGTTGCAGCTGAAATTATGTCGGTTACGATTACGGTACTGTTTTTATTGCTGAAAAAGAAAAAGTACGGTTACTGATAAAAATATACGGTATACACAGCCACCTTTGAGATGGCTGTTTTTTTATCGGCAACCTTACGAAATCGATGGTTTTATTGATACTGAATAATAAAAACAGGGAATAGGCAGATATACAAGCAAAAAGTTTTTGCTGTAACTCCGTGTGTTGCGGTTAGAAACAAACTC
Source organism: uncultured Oscillospiraceae bacterium (assembly GCA_964492705.1). Classification (GTDB taxonomy): domain Bacteria; phylum Bacillota; class Clostridia; order Christensenellales; family QALW01; genus UMGS1322. Next base: position 5,335 of record CAZBLS010000070.1, read on the forward strand.
AAAACCGTTAATTTAATATATTCGCCGTAGAACGTACCGTATAATGGGCATATAATTTGTGCAAGGCTTACGCCGAAAAATAATAAGTTAAATAACATATAAATTTAACAGTGCTTATTTCGTTTTTTTGCAAAAAAACACCCCGAAATAATTTTCGAGGTGCATTTTGCTATTTTCTGTAAATTTTTACGCCTTCTTCGTCAATTTCGTCATCGTCACTTACATACGAATTGCCGAAATTGTCATATCCGTCATCGTAATTGCCGTCGTCATAACCGTCATTATAACCGTCATTATAATCGTCGTCAAAATATTCATCGTCGTTATTATAATTAGTGTTTTCGTTTTTCTTTATGCGCACAAGGAAGAAAATCGCACCGCCGATAAGGACAAGTAACAGTACGCCTAAAACGATCCACAAAATCGTTCCTCCGTTGCTTTTCCCGGGATCAACAGTTGCGGTGGCAGTAGGCTCGGCGTTTTCTGTGGGAACGGGTGTTTCCAAGGGTGCACCGAAAATTACTCTGTACAAAAGCGAAACAGAATAATTTTCTCCGTCAAGAGTGTAAGTTAAAAGGAACTTAACTTCCGTACCGTCGGAGGGAATATTAACCGCAATTTCCTTTTCTACCGTAGAAGATGCAGATTGCGCAGGTACTGTTTCGGCAAAGAGCGTACGCTGTGCAAGGTTGTTTTCTTCGGAAATATACACGTCGGTAATATCCGAAACAGCCGTATTTTCAAGTTTAAGTTTAAAATTTATAACACCTTCGGAAGTAAGTTTTTCAGGTGAAATACTTGAAATATTCAGCTTAACTTCGTCGGGAAGACGAATTGCCTTTTCGGTTTTTGCCGAAATCTCTTTTTCACCGTCCGAGCCGTCATAGGAATATACGACTTTTATTTTATAAAATCCGCTTTTGTTGATTTTAAGTTTATACGTACCGTTGCACTCGTTGTTTGGGTCAAGGGAAAGGGGGCCGTTGACCACCGTTGCATCGGAAGTGTCGGAGTCGTAAATTTTTACGTTTTTAAGCGCAGACTGGCTTTCATTGCGCACTTTATAGGTAAAAGTAACTTCTTCACCGGATTTCGATACCGCATAGGTATTACATTCCAATGAAACGTAAGGTACGGCATCTTCGACCAAGATTGTTTGAGTTGTGCCTTTTTTCTCTTTCGACCTGCCGTCATACACATATGAAACAACAGGGGAGAGTGTGAGTTTTTCGGTAGGCGACACTTCAACAACGGTTGAAACAGATTCGCCAACGCCGAGAACAGTGTTTTTGTCCGCCTTATATACACTGCTCTTTGACGTAAGAGCGGATACTTCTTTGTCGGTTACCGTAACGCTGTTTAAAGGAACATTACCCGAATTATGTACTTCATATGTAAGTTTGATTTTACCGCCCGGTGCAACCGATGTTTTATTTGATTCAACTTTTACCGTAGCGTTGGGATCGGGATCGGTGAGCGTGATCTTATATTTTACAACGTGATCTTCCGTGGGCGATTCAAAGTACCATTTTGCGGTAAATTCAACGGTACTTCCCGAAGAAACACTGCTCGGGAAAACGATATTCTGATTTTCGATAACCGAATAGTTGCGCTCGTTGCGACCAAGGGAAACGTTGCTGTTATCAACTTTTTTTGCACTCGGACCGTAAATTATTTCCTGAACGGTAAAATCTTTTCCGAATGTGGAACCGTTACGGGGTTTGATGGTGATATTTACTTTGGATTTATTCTCGCTTGAAAGAACAAATTCGTTTGTTTCCGCAGGAGTAATTTCAAGAATAAAAGGTGCATCGTCGGTGTCGGCAAAAACCGTAACCGACACAAGCATCAAAATTAACGAAATAAATAAGCAAAGTATCTTTTTCATAAAATCTCCATTTCGCCGTCTGCAAAAAAGCGACGGTAAATTCATATCATTATAATTGTATGGTAAAACAGAAAAAAAGTCAAGTTATAAACAATATTTCAAGCCTGTTTTTTCGACACAAAAATTCCCCTTGCGGGGAACTTTTAAAAATCGTCGTGTACGGTTTTCTTCTCGGTATTTTTAGGCGGAACGGTGGAATATATACCGAATGCCGCAAGTACAAGACCGAGTGCTGTGGAAAACATACAGTGATAAAGGTCAAGAGACCGTACGGAAAAATCGAATATACTGTAAAATTCGCTTTGGGAAAGAAACAGAAACATAAATGCCGCAAATCCCACGGCAACAAGCATTACTGCCGATAAAGCCATTGAACGCAAAAACAAACGGTTCTTTTTTTGCTCGCTCAAAAGGAAACATACAAGCCAACCTGTAACGTATCCGACGGCGGAAGCAAGTTTTACGTAATTTATCAAAAGCAGAAAAAACAGGATACCGCACAGGGCAAGCAGTACTATCACACACTCGGTTGACAGAACAAAACGTTTAAATCCCACTGCATCTTCCGTTTGCGGTACAACCGTTTCGGGCTGTTCGCACTCTGTTTTTATCGGCTCTGCGATAGGCTTGAATACGTACATTTTTTTGTGAAAAGAAATATTAAGTTCGGCATTGGAAAAACCTACTCCCGTCGAAGTCAGGAAAGATGAGAGCAACCGTGCGAATTCACAAAGATAATCAAGTTCTTCCGTGCTTGAAAGTTTACGGTTAAAATAAAGATAAATGCCGTCTTTCGTAAACTTTTTGCGGTCAAGCAAAGCGACGCTTTCCTTAATATAGCAGGATATCATTCTGCGTTCGTTCCTGTTTACGGCAGGCAGATTTACGGCTAAAAGCAAATGTTTTTTACTGTAAGAAACGGTATAGAGAAAACCGCCCTCGTTTATATAAAAACATCCGTCTTCGCCCTGTGTAAATCCTGCCTCCAAAACCGAAGTTTTATCAATAACAAAATCCATACATATTCCTTAAAAACTGCCTGAAAAATTTTCAGGCAGTAAAACATCAGTC
>CAZBLS010000071.1:0-8272 GCA_964492705.1 uncultured Oscillospiraceae bacterium
TCTTCATGAAAAACCCATCCTCTAAACTCTAATATGTTATTGTTATAATCTACACTATCAATATTATACATATATGAAAAACTTCATATTTATCAAATTTAAATTTACGGAGGTATAAATAACTATGGCTTCAAGAGCAAAATATGCCCGCAGGCGGAGAAATGCCTTTTTGGCGGCTGTCGGATTGGCGCTTATCTTAATAATAATCGTAGTAATAATAATCGTAAGCCTTTCAAAAGGCAACAGCAACAGCGGAGGAAATTCTCTCAATATTTCACCGTCGCCCACAAACAATATTTTGCTTCCTCCTCCTACGGATAACGGCGGTGACGTAACAGTGAATTCACCTACGGATGCACCTGTAACAACGCCCTCGGCAGAGCCGACAGATAACGTTATGTACGTTTCGGCAAGTGCGCTCAACGTGCGTGAAAAAGCGGATGCAAGTTCCAAAAAACTTACAAGCCTTAAAAAGGGCGACTCCGTTACGGTTAAGGGAACCGACGGCGATTTCTATAAAGTTACCGTAACAGTTGACGGCAAAACCGTAGAGGGTTACGTGGCAAAACAGTACGTTTCCGCTACCAAGAGCGAAGCAACTCCTACCGCAACGGCAACGGCAGGCGCAACACCCGATACTTCAAAATCGACGGTTATGTACGCTACGGCTGACGTAAGGGTTCGTTCAAGTGCGAGCACAAGCGATGACAACGTTGTTTCAAACGTTAAAAAAGGTACAAAACTTACCGCATATACCACGGCAAGCGGATGGACGTACGTTGAATATTCCAAGGGCAAGTTCGGTTACATAAGTGCAAAATACCTTACCGCAACCGCACCCACCGCAACGCCCGGCGCAACAACGGGTACGGCAACACCGTCACCCACTCCTGCGCACGCAACGAGTCTTGTTGACATAATGGGAGAAGCGGCAGGCAAGATTGGAGAAGTACCTTCGGCGTTCCTCAATATTACAAAACCCGGTCAGGGAAAGATAGATGACGGCGATATTATCACAAGAAACGGATGGAGCATTTACACGATTGCTACCGTGGATGGCGGATACTACTATGTGGGAATTAAGGACGGAGAAAACGCCAAGTTCACATATAATATAACAGAGTTCAAATAACCCCTTTGTCACCGTTTAACGATACAGAGGTCATTAAACGGGCAGATAAAATCTGCCCGTTTTTTTAAAACAGTAATGAAAAAACTGACGGCAATAATAACGGCACTTCTTCTTTTATGTTCTTGTGCACCCGGAGAAGAAGTGATAACGGACAATAAATTTTATTTTACCCCCATAGACGGTTGCACGCTGTTCCCCTTTTATTTTACCGATTTCGACGGCACTCTTTTAAGGTGTGATAACGGCAGTATAAGCGAAACGCAAAAAAACGTCCGATATCTTTCAGGCGGTAGCGATAAAAGTTTTGTCAAATATTTTAAATCGGAAGACAGGGCTGTTTTTGCCTGTAACACCGTTCTTGTATCGGGTGTTGCACTGTGCGATATTTACGAGCAAAAAGGTGGGGAAAAACCTCAGCTTATCCGCGGAAAGGTGCAACTTGATTCTTTGCGCAGTACCGAGGGCGGTAACGTACTTTTTTTTGACGGCGACGGCACTATGTTTCTGAAAACAGCACAGTCATTGATAACGGTGGAAACAAACGTTAAGCGTGCGGAATTTGCAGATGAAGAAACGGTTTTGTATATACGTGAAAGCGACGGCAACTCGGTATATTCCTACGCTTCGGGCAGTAAAACTTACCTGACGGACGGGGAAGACATTATACGGAAACGGGGCGGAGCATATATTATAAAAGATGTTCGTCTTGTGCAACGGAGAGCATTCAGTTTGTACGTGGGCACTTGCCTTGTGTACGAAGACGGCGAATTTCCCTGTGAGGTAGAATCCGTCCCGCTGAACAGGTTTGAAGAAGACACTTTTTCGGGATGCCTGCTTTCTTTTGACGAAAGTTCTTCAAAGACAAGATACAGGCTTGTTGACATAAGCAACGGTGCAGTTACCGTTGCCGAAAACGTGATTGACGGTAAGACCGTTGCAGAGGGCGTTTTTGTGTACGAGTGTGAAGAAAATTCTTCCACCGTAACGTATATTTACGGTGATAAAACAAATCAAAACGTAGGGAATATTCCGTTGGACAGTATAAATTCGGTTAACGGAGACCTGTATGCTTATTTTGACGGGAATATAATTTCCCTTAAAAGCGGACAAAAAGTTTTTTCGGATATATCGGTTGCTCGGTTCGGCAAGAACTTTATTCTTGTTTCAATGGATAAAAAAATACCGTATACCGCCACGCTGTTTACGGCAAAATCGTCCTATCAAATAAAAAATCTTTCCCTTATGCAAGGCGAACTTTGCGGTAACGCTTTTTACTGCTATGCGGAACAGTCACGGGACTTAATGCGTTTTGATACGCAAACGCATGCTGTAACCGCACTTGCGGCTGAAACCGACGTTTCGGTGGGGATTTTGGCTGAAAGCAACTACGTAGCGGTATCGAAAAACGGGAATCTGTTTTTGTCGGGCAAGGATCTGTCCCTTGATACGGGAATAAAGATCACGGGATTTATAAAATAAGAGGTAGAAGAATAATGATTTGGGTTATAATTGCCTTAATGCTGGTGGGCACGGCACTGATTACGGTGGAATGCTTTATTCCGGGGTTCGGTATTGTGGGGCTTACGGGAGCGGTGCTTTCCATTGTGGGGCTTGCAATGCTTGTTCCCATTATCGGCTGGTACACCGTATTTGCGGCTGTTGCCGAAATAACGCTTATTCTGATATTTGTTATGCTTTTTGTGCACAGTACGCAAAAGGGCGGAAATCCCCTTGTACTTAACGCACGGGCAGATAAATCGTCGGGATTTTCCGCAAACGGGAACAGCGATAGGTTTCTCGGGCAAACGGGTGTGGCTGAATGCGACTTGCGCCCTGCCGGAATTGCCACTCTCTGCGGAGAACGGGTTGACGTGGTCTCCGACGGCGAGTTTATAAAAAAGGGAAGTACGCTGACCGTTACGGAAGTCAACGGCAGACAGATCAAAGTTAAAAAGCACGGAGATTAATGTGCTTCAAATAAAATTCGGAGGAATAAAATTATGCAAAATTTCTTGTCGCTTGCCTATTATTCGTCGGGCAGTTTGGCAACGCTTCTCACTTTTGTGATTGCCATTGCCGTACTTGTTCTGCTCATAATCTTTTTCCGCATATTCCCGTTCGGTATGTGGATAACGGCACTTTTTTCGGGCGTTAGAGTAGGTATTTTCCAACTTGCCACAATGCGCTTCCGCCGTGTAAATCCGGCAAAGATAGTTTATCCTATGATTCAGGCCACAAAAGCGGGTATCGACCTTGATATGAGTAAACTTGAAGCCCACTTGCTTGCAAAGGGTAACGTTGAAAAAGTAGTAAACGCACTTATTGCCGCTCAGCGAGCCGAAATTCCGCTGAATTTTGAGCGTGCCGCCGCTATCGACCTTGCCGGAAGAGACGTGCTCAATGCGGTTCAGATGAGCGTTAACCCCAAGGTTATCGAAACTCCCATTATCGCCGCTATCGCAAAAGACGGTATCGAACTGCGTGCAAAGGCAAGGGTTACCGTAAGAGCCAATATTGACCGGCTTGTAGGCGGTGCAGGTGAAGAAACCATTATCGCCCGTGTAGGCGAGGGTATCGTTACCACCGCAGGTTCCGCAGAGAGCCATAAAGCGGTGCTTGAAAACCCCGACCTTATTTCCCGTACGGTTTTAAACAAAGGCCTTGACGCAGGAACTGCTTTCGAGATACTTTCAATAGATATTGCCGACGTGGACGTAGGACGTAACATCGGTGCGCAACTTCAAATGGATCAGGCGGAAGCCGATAAGAAGATAGCACAGGCGAAAGCCGAAGAGCGCAGGGCAATGGCTGTTGCAAGAGAGCAGGAAATGAAAGCACAGGTACAGGAAATGCGTGCAAAGGTTGTTGAAGCCGAAGCCGAAGTACCCAAAGCAATGGCAACCGCACTCCGTGACGGCAAATTGGGTGTAATGGATTATTACCGTATGGAAAATATGCTTGCGGATACGCAAATGCGCCAATCCATAGCCGAACCTGCCGGTACAAAAAAGAGTGAACAATAATGAGTTTTATTGTATTTGCGGTTATAACGGTAATAGTTATAGCCAAAATAGCGTCAAAAGCGAACGAGGAAGCAAAAAAGAATAACGGCGGTCAGGCGGAGCGTATTAACGAAAGGGAATACCGTTCCACACGTGAAATGAAGCCGTATCCGCATCCCGAATGTCCCAAGCCTCCCTCTGCACGGAAAAAGGCGAAAAAACAGCCGAAACAGACGGAAATGAGTTTCAGCGAGGGCGAGTGCATAGAAGAGCATCCCGATCACTGTGCGGTTGAACATCAGCCTGATTCCGTATACGCCACGGAAATTTCCGTCAGTGAAAAAGCAGGCTTTACAAGGGAACAGTTGGTAAACGGGATAATAATGGCAGAGATACTGTCAAAACCCAAGTGCTTTGACGGAAATTAGTATTTAAAACCGTATTTGCACGTAACTGCGCAAATGCGGTTTTTGTGTTTTGCGATTGACTTTTTATGATTTCGGTGGGATAATAAGCGCAAGCGGAAACAGGGAAACGGACGAATATAAAAACTTGACGGAGCACCTGTTTTGTGATATACTGATTCGACGCGCAAATGATATGCGAAAGGAAGTTTTGAGAAAATGAAAATTATCGTTTCGGGTTGCGGTAAAATAGGGCAGTGTTTAATAGCAAGCCTTGTTGCCGAGGGGCACGACGTAACTGCCATAGATAAAGATCCGAAAGTGATTGAAGAAATATCGAATATATACGACGTTATGTGTGTATGCGGTAACGGAGTTGATTGCGAAACCCTTAAAGAAGCAGGCGTGGAAACGGCAAGAGTGTTTATTTCGGCAACGGGTTCAGATGAACGAAATATGCTTTCCTGTTTCTTGGCAAAGCGTATGGGAGCAAGGCACACCATTGCGAGAATGCGTCAGCCGGAATACAATTATTCCAATCTTGTGTTTTTAAGACAGCATCTTGACCTTTCAATGGCAATTAACCCGGAAATGCTTGCGGCGCAGGAACTTTATAATATTTTGAAATTTCCCTCTGCGGTAAAGATCGAAACGTTTTCACGCAGGGATTTCGAAATGATAGAAATATGCCTTAAACCCGATTCCCTTTTAAATGGTATGTCGCTTATGCAAATGAGGGAAAAATATAAGGCGCAAGTTCTTGTTTGCACCGTACAGCGAGGTGACGAAGTGTTTATTCCCGACGGAAACTTCGTGCTTCAAGGCGGTGACAGAATAGGCATAACCGCAACGCCTATGGAAGTGCAAAAACTTTTCAAGGCGCTTAACGTATACCAAAAACAGGCTAAAAACGTTACCGTTATGGGCGGAAGCCGTACGGCGTACTATCTTGCCAAAATGCTTTCCAAGGCAGGGAGTAGTGTAAAGGTAATAGAGATCGACCCCGAAGTTTGCAAGAGGTTTTCCGACGATCTGCCCAAAGTTTCCGTAATCAACGGCGACGGCGCACAGCAGGAACTTTTGCTTGAAGAGGGAATAAGCGAAACGGATGCGTTCGTTGCCCTTACGGGTATGGATGAGGAAAATATACTTATATCCGTATTTGCCCAAAGTATGGGTGTGCCGAAAGTTATTTCAAAGGTCAACCGAGACGAACTGGGTGCGATAGCGGTCAAGTTGGGTCTTGATACCGTGATTTCTCCAAAAAACGTTATTTCGGACGTGGTTTTAAGGTACGTGCGTGCCCTTGACAACTCAACGGGGAGCAATGTGGAAACGCTTTATCAATTGTCCGACGGCAAGGCGGAAGCAATAGAATTCAGGGTTTCGCCCGATTTCGTAATGTTGGGCGTTCCCCTTAAAGAAATGAAGATAAAAAAGAACGTGCTTATTTTGGGTATAATCCACGAAAGAAAACCCATAATCCCCACAGGTGACGACGTTATTTTGCCCGGCGACAGAGTGATTGTAGTTGCAAGCGACATTAAACTTCGGGATCTTTCGGATATCCTCGGAGGATGAAAATATGAACCGTAAAATGGTTGTTTATATGACGGGACAGATAGTAGGCGTTGAAGGACTGTGCATTTTGCTCTCTTCGCTTATATCACTGTTCTATGGCGAGAGACACAGTTTTATCGCACTGCTGATTTCCGCATTGATAGCAGGGGCGATATTTCTTATATCTACGCTGTTTAAGCCTAAAAATCAGGTTATTTTCGCAAAAGAAGGTTTTGTCACGGTTGCGCTTGCGTGGCTGTTACTTTCGGCAATAGGCGCATTGCCCTTTTATTTCAGCGGAGAGATAAAGGGGTATATAAACTGTTTCTTCGAAGCGGCAAGCGGACTTACCACTACGGGTGCAAGCATAGTGGAAAATGTGGAAGTTCTGTCCCACGGAATACTCTTTTGGCGCAGTTTTACCCACTGGATAGGCGGAATGGGTGTGCTTGTGCTTGTTCTTGCCCTTTTGCCCAACGCAAACGGGCGCACGATACATATGGCAAGGGCGGAAATGCCCGGACCGGTCGTAGGCAAACTTACACCTAAAATAAAAGATACCGCAAAGATACTGTACGTAATATATATTGCACTTACCGCACTGCTTGCAATATTGCTTTTGCTTGGCGGAATGGATCCTTTTGAGAGCGTTTTGCACGCTTTCGGTACCGCAGGCACGGGCGGATTCGGCATAAAAAACGATTCCGTTGCATCGTACAGTCCATACATACAGTGGGTTCTTGCAGTATTTATGCTTGTATTCTCAGTAAACTTTAACCTGTATTATATGATTCTTATTCACCGTGCTTCAACTGCGTTTAAAAGCGAAGAATTTTGGACGCTCATCGGTATTGCCGTGTTTGCAACTACTGCAATTGCGCTTAACGTAAGATCTCTTTTTGCAAACGTAGGCGATACGGTGCGCCACTCGTTTTTTCAAGTAGTATCGGTAATGAGTACCACGGGATTTAGCACCGCAAATATAAACGAATGGCCGGTGTTTGCAAAATCGGTTATTCTGTTGCTTATGTTCGGCGGAGGTTGTGCAGGCTCCACCGCAGGCGGAATGAAAATTTCGAGAGTTATTTTGCTTGTAAAACTTATATATCATCGCTTAAAACATATGATACATCCCCGTTCTGTTAAAGCGGTCAAATTTGAAGGCAAAACCGTGGATGCGGACACTCTTGACGGCGTTTCGGCATATTTGGCGGTGTATGTTCTGTGCATTGCCGTACTGTTTTTGATACTCAGTTTGGAACCGTTCGGTATTGAAGATAATCTGAGCGTAGCGGTCTCCGTATTTAATAACGTTGGTCCTGCTTACGGCGTCGCATCGGCTAACTATTCGGCATATTCGCTTTTGTCAAAAACCGCAATGTCTTTTGCGATGATTTTCGGCAGGCTTGAAATATATCCTATGCTTATAATGTTTTGCCCGTCGGTATGGAAGAATAAATAGCACATAATTTCTGTGAAAACAATACATTATAAAAGTGATAAAAATTTTACTTGTCATTTTGCATGAAATACAGTATAATGTGCCCACAACTATGATATGAGGTGATTTTAATGTATATTAAATGTCCCAGATGCAATCTTAATTATATAAACGAGGAAACGGAGCAGTTTTGCAAAGTTTGCCTTGTAGATATGGGCAAAATACAGGGACAGCCCGAATTGGAACTTGAAGAAGAGTATACGCTTTGCCCCGAGTGCGGTGAAAACTATCTTGAAGACGGTGAGGAAATATGCTATGCCTGCCGTATAGAGAGAATGAAAAACACCAAAAATGAGGATTCGATGGAAAGTTACGAAGATGCCGAAGATATGCTTCCCGATACAATGGAAGACTCATTGGAGGCTATGGCTGAACTTGAAAGTGACGAGGAAGAAGAAAAAGAAACGGAAGAAGACGAACTCTGATTTTGTGATATGGTTTTTTGATAAGCACCCCAAAAGCCGGAAACTTTTGGCGGTGTTTTTTTTGTGTCCTAAAAAGGGCAAGAACATAATTTTATCAAACAGAATCTTACAATACCCACATGGGCAGATAACGTTGCGGAATAATCTGTGCTGCAAATAAAGCAAGAGGGTGAGAATTACTTTTGCACTTGCGCTTTGATCAAAGTCATAGAACCGATAGCCGAATACCGTCGTTTGCTTTCCAAATA
>CAZBLS010000072.1:0-7973 GCA_964492705.1 uncultured Oscillospiraceae bacterium
TACGTAAACGATGCAAAAAAGATACTTTCCAACCGCCCCGACCTTAAAATAATAGCAATTACGGGCAGTTACGGCAAAACAAGCACCAAATTTATACTTTCTTCAATTCTATCGGAAAAATATTCCGTGCTTACTCCGCCGTCAAGTTACAATACCACAATGGGTGTTGTCAGGGTTATCAGAGAGCGTCTTCAACCGGACGACGAAGTTTTCATATGTGAAATGGGTTCCCGTCACATAGGCGATATAAAGGAAATTTGCGATATCGTTCATCCCCAAAAAGCGATAATCACTTCCGTCGGACCTCAACATCTTGATACTTTCGGCTCGATTGATGGCGTAAAAAAGGGCAAATACGAACTTATCGAAGCACTTCCCGAAGACGGTACCGCCGTATTTTCTTCCCTTAATGATGATATTTTGGAACTCTACGAAAAAACTTCCTTAAAAAAATACTCCGCAGGGTTCCGTGAAACCGACAGCGTGCGTGCGGAAAATATTTCCGTAGGTTGCAGCGGAAGTGCATTTACTCTCGTAACTCCATCGGGTGAAAGAAAAGAATGTTTTACCTGTCTTTTGGGTAAACATAACATTTCAAATATTCTCGTTGCCGCTGCCGCCGCTCTTGATATGGGTCTTACAGCCGACCAAGTGGCACGGGGCATAAGTAAAATAAAACCCGTAGAACACAGACTTCAAATCGTAAACCGTTCACCCGTAACCGTTATTGACGACGCTTTCAATTCAAGCCCCAACGGCGCAAATGCCGCTTTGGACGTTTTAAGTGCATTTACCGGCAGAAGAATTATAGTAACACCCGGTTTTGTGGAACTCGGTAAAGACCAAGACAGATATCATACCGAACTCGGTAAAAAAATAAAAGAATGTGCGGATATTGCCGTACTTGTAGGTAAAAAGCGCACCGAAAAGATTTCAGAGGGTCTTGACGGATTTAAAGGCGAAGTTTATACAGTTTCAAGCCTCGCCGAAGCCACCGAAATTCTACAAAAAATATCCGTAGCAGGCGACACGGTACTTTTTGAAAACGATCTTCCCGATAATTATAACGAATAAAGGAGAACTTAATATGTTAAACGTAGCAGTATTTTTCGGCGGAAAAAGCGTTGAGCACGACGTTTCAATAGTTACGGCACAGCAACTTATCCAAAATGCCGATAAAACAAAATATAATATTATTCCCGTATATATTACCCGAGACGGCGATTGGTTCAGCGGTGAAAAACTTGCCTCGGTAAGTGCTTTCGGTAATTTTGACAAGGGCGATCCCGACGTTACAAGGGTATATATTCCCGCAAATACAAAAGTTAAACAACTTTACAGGTTTTCGGAAAAGAAAAAAGGACTTTTCGGAAAACCTGAAAGCGCATTTTACGCTAAAATCGACGTAGCGATACTTTCAATGCACGGTCTTAACGGTGAAGACGGTACTTTGCAGGGTGTTTTGGAACTTGCAGGTATTCCATATACTTCCGGCGGTGTTTTAAGTTCCGCTTCGGGTATGGATAAAATTCTTATGAAATCCGCCTTTATCGGTGCAGGACTGCCCGTACTTCCCTATATATTCTTCGACCGTAGCGAATTTTCTTCAAACAGTGAAAAAATTCTTACAGAAAGTGAAGAAAAACTCGGTTATCCCGTATTCGTAAAGCCCTCAAATTTAGGTTCGAGCATCGGTATTTCAAAGGCCCATAACAGGGACGAACTTAAAGTTGCCATTGAAACCGCATCCGTTTACGACAGACGCATTTTAATTGAAAAAGGCATTGATTCGCCCAAGGAGATCAACTGTTCGGGTCTCGGTTTCGGCGGAGATATAAGAACTTCCGTTTGTGAAATGCCCGCTACAAGTGAAGAATTTCTTACTTTTGACGAAAAATATCTTAACGGAAACAAAAATCAGGCAAGTATGGAAGCGCTTTCACGGAGAATACCCGCTCCCATTCCCGATGAAATGACCGCAAAAATCAAAGAAATGACGGAAAAAATCTTCCGCCTTATGGACTGCAAGGGCGTTGTGAGAATAGACTATATCGCATCAAACGACCTTTCGGAACTTTACGTAAATGAAATAAATACCATCCCCGGCTCGTTTGCGTTCTATCTTTGGGAGCCTTTGGGTATTTCATATCCTCAACTTATCGATAATTTAATCGAAATTGCTTTCACTGCCTATGAAGACAAAAAGCAAAACAATTTTGCATTTGATTCCGAAATAGTCGCAAAGTACGCAAATGGTTCCGCAAAAGGCGGTAAAGGCGGTAAATTCGGCTTCGGTAAATGCGGAAAATTATGAAAAAAATAATTTTATCTCTCCTGCTTGTGATTTTACTTACGTTTTCGGGATGTGTTTCCGAAAGCGAAAAAACAGCAGTAAGAGAGGGATTTAAAAAATACTTTGATTATCTTTCTTCCTGCGACTACGCATCTGCCAACGCACTTACTTTCGACCCCGACCCCGATGACGAAATAATATCCGATATAAATTCCTGTGCCGTAAACGATATGATATTCAAAAAAGTATCTTATGAAATTTGGAGCATAAGCAAAAAAGACGGTGTTATATACGTTGATACGGTAATAGAACAGGTAAGTCTCGTTTCCGCATACGCATCTACGGCGGAAGAATTTGCCCAATATAAAGAAATTGGCGAATCTACGGGCAAGGAATACAGCGAATCAGCACTCGAAAATAAATTCGACGAAATGCTCTTCAATAACTTGAACAGCGAAGAAGTTTTTTCAACATACCGTTGCACGGTTCCCTGCTATATTGAAAACGGCGTGCTCTATATAGGTATGACCGACAGATTCCGTAATGCTCTTTTCGGCGGAGAACTCGATGCAATAAAATCAATGAAAAATTAAGGAGAATTATTATGAGCGAACTTGAAAACAAAATTGCCTCTTTACTTCACGAAGACGCTTTTCTTACGCCCGAGCAAATAAGCGTTATGCTCGGTATAACCGAAGCGGAAGTTTCTTCCGTAATTAAAAAATTGGAGAACGACGGCATAATTATGGGTTACCGTGCCGTTATCAATCCCGAAAAAACTTCATCCGACACAGTAAGTGCACTTATCGAAGTTAAGATTACTCCTCAAAGGGACAGAGGTTTCGATGCCATTGCAAGGACGATATATTCTTATCCCGAAGTTAAATCCTGCTACCTTATGAGCGGATCTTTCGATCTTATGGTTATAGTGGAGGGCGAAAATATACGTGAAGTTGCTTCATTTGTTTCCGAACGCCTTTCCGTACTCGATAATGTTTTAAGTTGCGCTACTCACTTTATACTTAAACGTTACAAACAGGACGATAACGTTTTTACCGACATAAATGACGATAAACGTCAGGTGGTGTCACCGTGAATTGGCAAGATAAACTTTCGTCGGTTGCTTCGTCAATACAGCCCTCGGGCATAAGAAAATTCTTCGATATTGTACAAACTATGCCCGATGCTATTTCTTTGGGTGTAGGTGAACCTGACTTTATCACTCCTTGGCACATAAGGGAAAGTTCCATTGAATCTATCCGCAGAGGTGAAACTTCATATACCTCAAACGCAGGTCTTATGAGTTTAAGGGAAAATTTATCAAAATATATGTCCATGCGCTATTCCCTTACTTACAATCCAAAAAACGAAATTCTCGTTACGGTAGGTGCATCGGAAGCCATTGACCTTGCTTTAAGGGCTATAATCGAACCTAATGACGAAGTAATCATTCCCGATCCCTCTTACGTTTCCTATATGCCCAACGTTACCCTTGTAAGAGGCTGTCCCGTTCCCGTAAAAACAAAGGCGAAAAACGATTTCCGCATAACGGGCGAAGAGATAGAATCGGCAATAACCGATAAAACAAAAGCAATCATTCTTCCTTATCCCAACAACCCCACAGGGGCAATAATGAAAAAAGAACATTTGGAAGAAATCGCAAAAGTTATAATAAAACATGATCTTATCGTTATTTCCGATGAAATCTATTCCGAACTGACCTACGGCGAAAAGCACGTTTCCGTTGCTTCCGTTGACGGTATGAAAGAAAGATGTATTGTAATAAACGGCTTTTCAAAATCTTTTGCTATGACGGGTTGGCGTGTGGGATTTGTATGCGCCCCTGTTGAAATTATGTCAGTTATGCTTAAAATACATCAGTACGTTATAATGTGCTCTTCAACTATGAGCCAAGTTGCCGCAAACGAAGCACTTGAACGCTCTTTTGAAGACGGCTTTAAAGACGTTTTGCATATGCACGACGATTATGATATGCGCAGGCGTGTTATTTTTAAAGGTTTTAACGATATGGGACTTAATGCCTTTGAACCGAAAGGTGCGTTTTATATTTTCCCTTCAATAAAAAGTACGGGATTAAGCAGTGACGATTTTGCACGCAAACTTTTGGAAAAAGAACATGTTGCGGTAGTTCCCGGAACCGCTTTCGGTGAGGGCGGAGAGGGTTTTGTGCGTTGCAGTTACGCATCTTCCCTTAAAAATATAAACGAAGCTTTAAACCGTATAAAGCGCTTTATTGATTCACTTTGAGGTAAAAAATGTTTAATATAGTACTTGTAGAACCCGAAATTCCTGCAAATACAGGCAATATTGCCCGTACTTGCGCCGCAACGGGCACAACTTTGCATCTTGTTCGCCCTTTCGGATTTTCCCTTGACGATAAACAGCTTAAAAGAGCGGGTCTCGATTATTGGCACTTGCTCGATATTCACTATTACGATTCTTTTAAAGAGGTTTTGGATAATAATCCATCTTCACCTTTCTTCTTTGCAACCACAAAAGGCGGAAACGTTTACTCCGAGCGCAGTTTTCCCGACGGAAGTTTTATAGTTTTCGGTAAAGAAACAAAGGGTCTTCCCGAGGATCTTTTAAGGGAACATAACGAAAATTGCATACGCATACCTATGGTAGAGGGTGCCCGTTCTCTTAACCTTTGCAACAGTGTTGCAATAGTTTTATTTGAAGCGTTAAGACAACACAATTTTGAAAATATGCAACTTTTCGGCAAACTTAAAGGTATTGATTTTTAATTTTTATAAAAAATTCCCGACGGAAAATTTCCGTCGGGATCTTTTTTTATCTGTATATAATATCGTTTCTTCCGGGACCGTTTGAAACTATCTTTATATCAAATCCGATCTCTTTTTCAATAAACTCAACGTACTTACGGCAGTTTTCGGGAAGATCTTCATATTTCTTTATTCCTCTTATATCGCTCTTCCAGCCGGGCAAAACTTTAAGTACGGGTTTTGCAATATTAAGTTTGTCAGTTGTGGGAAAATCTTTTGTGATTTCGCCGTTTACTTCGTATCCAACGCATACGGGAATTTCATCAAGATATCCAAGTGCATCAAGTACGGTAAAGGCAACCTGTGTGGTACCCTGTACTATACATCCGTAACGTGTTGCAACACAGTCAAACCAACCCATTCTGCGGGGTCTTCCCGTTGTTGCTCCGTATTCACCGCCGTCACCGCCTCTTCTGCGCAATTCGTCGGCTTCTTCACCGAATATTTCACTTACAAATGCTCCTGCACCTACTGCCGAAGAATATGCTTTAACTACGGTGATTATCTCCTTTATTTCATAAGGAGGAATGCAGGCACCGCAAGCACCGTAACCTGCTATTGTGGGTGAACTTGTGGTAAAGGGATAAATACCAAACTCGGGGTCTTTAAGACTTCCCAGTTGCCCTTCCAAAAGTATGTTTTTGCCGTTTTTTACGGCTTCGTGCATAAATTTAACCGAATCAACAACGTAAGGTCTTATCATTTCTCTCCAACCTTTAACGGTTTCAAAGAGTTCGTTGGGATCCATTTCGGGTTTATTGTAAACGTGCTTAAACAGCAAATTCTTTATTTCAAGAACATTGTTTATTTTTTCTTTAAGCAGATCGTCTTCCTGCATTATTTCCCAAACCTGAAAACCTATTTTCGCATATTTATCCGAATAAAAAGGTGCAATACCACTCTTGGTTGAACCGAACTGACGGTTTGCAAGACGCTCTTCTTCGTACGTATCAAGAAGAATATGGTAGGGCATAAGTACCTGTGCGCGGTTTGAAATTACAAGATTGGGTGCAGGTACTCCTCTTGAAACTATTTCGTTATATTCCTTAA
The DNA here is from genome assembly GCA_964492705.1 of uncultured Oscillospiraceae bacterium. Lineage (GTDB taxonomy): Bacteria > Bacillota > Clostridia > Christensenellales > QALW01 > UMGS1322. The sequence goes on from CAZBLS010000072.1 coordinate 6,151, forward strand.
AAAGTTTGGGAATATCAAGTGCTACACCGTTACCTATCATATTTGTAACGTTTGAATTAAACGAACCAGAGGGAAGCAAGTGAAGTGCAAATTTACCGTAATCATTTACAATAGTGTGTCCTGCATTGGCTCCGCCCTGATATCTTATTACGATATCCGCATCTTTTGCAAGCATATCGGTAATTTTACCTTTACCTTCGTCGCCCCAGTTTGCTCCAACAACTGCTCTTACCATTTTCTTTTATCTCCTTAAAATATTTTTCTTCCCATATATACGCCCATTGCGGAAGCCATCATAAGACCTCTTGTCCATCCGCTTGAATCTCCCAAGCAGTACAGACCTTTTATTGACGTATTAAGATCTTCATCCATTCTGACACGGTTGGAATAGAATTTAAGTTCGGGTGAATACAGCAACGTTTCCGTTGATGCAAATCCCGGTACTACGTGATCCAACGCTTTTATAAAATTGATAATATTCATCATTGCTCTGTACGGTATTGCCGCTGTAATATCTCCTGCAACCGCATCGGGCAACGTGGGTTTAAGGTTTGACTGATTAAGTTCCTTTTGCCAAGTGCGTTTTCCGTCTAAAATATCTCCGAATCTTTGTACCAAAATGTGACCTGCTCCCAACATATTGGAAAGTTCGCCTACTTTTTGTGCGTACTCTATGGGTTGGTTAAAAGGTACCGAGAAATTATGGGATACGAGTATTGCAAGGTTTGTATTATCGGATTTAAGTTCTTTATAAGAATGTCCGTTTACAACCGCAAGGTCGTTATCGTAGTTTTCCTGCGATACGAAACCGCCGGGATTTTGGCAGAAAGTACGTACTTTATTTTTAAAAGGTTGAGGGTAACCGATAAGTTTCGATTCATACAAAACTCTGTTTACCTTTTCCATTATTTCATTTCTTACTTCAACCCTTACACCGATATCCACCGTTCCGGGATCGTGTGCAATGCCGTGTTCCGCACAAAGATGTTCAAGCCATTCCGCTCCTCTTCGACCCGTCGCAACAACAACGCTTTCAGCCTGTATCTCTATTTCTTCCTTATTCTTTTCTATAATTGCACCCTTACATTCGTTTCCGTCCAAAATAAGGTTTTTACATTCGCAACCGAACATCATTTCAACGCCGTTGTTTAAAAGATACTGTTCTATCGAATAATATATATCCTGTGCTTTTTCCGTGCCCAAATGGCGTATGGGACAGTCCACAAGTTTAAGTCCTGCCTGTATGGCACGCATTCGGATCTCTTTAACTTCTTCATCGTTGCCTACTCCCTCTACGTGGCTGTCCGCACCGAATTCAAGATAAATCTTATCCGCATAATCTATAAGTTCTCTTACCTTTTCGTCACCTACAAGAGAGGGAAAATCTCCGCCCACGTCAGGTGAAAGGGAAAGTTTACCGTCAGAAAATGCACCTGCTCCCGAAAACCCCGTTGTTATATGACAATAGGGTTTACAATTCATACATTTATTTGTTTTCGCTTTCGGGCAGAAACGCTTTTCAATCGGCTGTCCTTTTTCAATTATAAGAATACTCTTTTTTGTGCCCTTGCGTATCATTTCCATTGCGGTAAAAATACCTGCGGGTCCGGCGCCTATTATAAGCACGTCTTTCTTTGTCATTTTTCTCATTCCTTAAAATGGTTTTTACATTTTATTTTATTATATATATCGCTTTTTGTCAATCTCTATTTAATTTTCCTTATCTTTATTTTAGTTATTTTACCTTCATTATTTATTTTAAAGAAAACTATTGCAAAATTTCGATTAAAACTGTATAATATATAAGTAAGTGAAATATTTAC